>NZ_JBHYHC010000066.1:0-50011 GCF_042738955.1 Umezawaea sp. NPDC059074 | reverse complement strand
ACCCCGATCCGAAGCGCCCTCATGGACCAACCGCTTTGTCAAGGCATCTTTCCCGCCTTGACAAAGCGGTTGGTCCATGGAGACACTCGCGCGAGCGGGGTGGGGACGGGGACACACCCACCAAGCACCTACCGCCCAGCCAACACCGCCACCATCGCCGCCCGAGTAGACACATCCAACTTCGCGAAGATCCGCCGCAGATGCGTCGACACCGTGTACAAACTGATCCCCAACGACGACGCGATCATCTTGTTGGTGGACCCCATCCCCACCATCCGCGCCACCTGGAGCTCACGCGGGCTCAAGACCCCAACATCGACCCGCACGGCAGGCGTGAGCACGACCCGCAACCCCAACTCGGACACGTCCAACACCGGGGCCCCACCTTCCACCGGCCCCAGTTCACGCACCCGGCGCACCAACGCGCTCAGCAGGGTGCGGACACGTTCATCCTGATCGACTGCTTCCCCCACAACGCCCTCCCCCGGCGTAAGACCCCACACCAGGAAAGCCGATCCGGGCAAAAAACGCACCAGCATTCCGGGCGACCACCCATTTGCCGTATCACCCTGTCCTACCGGACAGCGCGCAGCGACCCGTCCCACGACGTCCCGAGCAGTTCCGGCAGCAGATCCGCCAACTGCACCGGGTAGATCGCCTCCTCGGTGGCCCGCAACTCCTCCGCCGTCCACCACCGGTGCCGCCGCACGGTCGCCCGTTCCGCGTCGTTGAACCCGGACGTGTCGACCACGAACTGGTCCGGCACCGGTCCACCCGCCAGGAAGAACCACTCCTCGGCCGCGTAGCTCAGCCCGTCGAAGCTGAACACCGTGTGCCGCTTCCACACCGGCCCGACGAGCTCTTCGGCGGCCAACTCCAGCCCGGTCTCCTCGGCCACCTCGCGCACGGCCGCGTCCCGCAGTTCCTCACCGGCGTCCACCCCGCCGCCCACGGTGAACCAGAACGACTCCTGCGGCCGCGCCGGGTCGTGGCCCTGGAACAGCAGCACCCGCCCGGTCCCGTCCACCAACAGCACTCGCGCCGACGTGCGGGGCGTCAGCACGGTCGACTCGGCGGCCTCCAGCGGTTCGGCGATCTCGAAGTACTCCGGCTGCGGCGCCGTGCCCGCCAGCTTCAACCACCGGCACACCCGCCGCTTCCGCAACGCCAGCGTGTCGCGCACGGCGTCGTTGTGCACCCGCCGGGACAGCACGACCCGCTGCTCCGCGTCCGCCAGCTCGGCCGCGAGCACCGGGGGCAACGCGCCACGGTCCAGGTCGGCCAACAACCCGCTCAACTCGTTCTCGGCAGCTTCCCGCTCGGCGCGCGGCGCCCGCTCGGCCCGGTCCGCCACGTTGCGCAACATGGTGGCCACGTCCGGGGCGAGCACCGGAGCCACGGTCCTGGTCACAACGGCCCGACGGGCCAGCGAGGCGTCCAGCCCGGCCCACGCCGCGTCGGTGCGGACGTGCAGCCGGTCGAGCCGGTTCGCCATGCCCAGCACCCACGGCCCGATCAGCGCGACCACGGCGAGGACGATCAACAACGTCGTCGCGAACCACGAGCTGCTCACTCCGAGGCCTCCACGACCCGACGGGGGTCGGCGGCCATGGCGCTCTCGTAGACCCGCAGCACCTGGTTCGCGACCACGGACCAGTCGAACGTCATCACCCGCTGCCGGGCGACCTCCACGTACTCGGCCCGCCGGTCGGCGTCGGCGAGCAGGTCGCGCAGCCCCTCGGCCAGCGCGGCGGAGTCCTCCACGGGGGTCAGCACGCCCGCCTTGCCGTCGTCCAGCACGCGGCGGAACGCGTCCAGGTCGCTGGCCGCGACGGCCGCGCCCGCGGACATCGCCTCGGTCAGGATGATCCCGAAGCTCTCGCCGCCGGTGTTGGGCGCGCAGTACACGTCCACGCTGCGCAGCGCGCGCGCCTTGGTCTCGTCGTCGACCTGCCCGAGCAGCACGATCCGCTCGGCCAGCTCCGGCCCGGCGTCCTTGAGCAGCTCCTCGTCGTCGCCGCGCCCGACCACCAGCAGCTGGACGTCCGGCAGCTCGCGCGCCAGGGTCCGGAACGCCTCCAGCAGCACCGGCATCCCCTTGCGGGGCTCGGTGAACCGGCCGACGAACCCGACCGTGCCGCCGGGGCGCTGGTAGCCGTCCAGCGGCTTCGCGTCGGCGAAGAACCCGACGTCCACGCCGTTGGGGATCTCCACGGCGTCCCCGCCGAGGTGCTCGACCTGCACGCGGCGGGCCAGCGCGGACACGGCGATCCGGGCGGTGATCTTCTCCACGAACGGCTGGAGCACGACCTGGAACGCTGCCAGGATCTTCGACCGCGGCGTCGAGGTGTGGAACGTGGCCACGATCGGGCCGTCCGCCACCATGAGCGCCAGGAACGACAGGCTGGGCGCGGTCGGCTCGTGCAGGTGCAGCACGTCGAAGTCGTGCTCGGTGATCCACCGGCGGACGCGGGAGTACGACACCGGGCCGAACGAGAGCCGGGCCACGGAGCCGTTGTACGGGATGCCGACCGCGCGGCCCGCGGACGTGACGAAGTCCGGGAGGACGGTGTCCTCGTCGGCGGGCGCGAGCACGTCCACCTCGTGGCCGAGGCCGATCAGCGCGCGGGCCAGGTCGACGACGTGCGCCTGCACCCCGCCGGGGACGTCGAGCGAGTACGGGCAGACGATGCCGACCCTCACGTCGACTCCCGCCTGCGGGCTAGCGCGCGCTGCCTGCCCTCCGGCAGGTCGGACAGCCACAGCTTCTGGAGCATGTGCCAGTCCGCCGGGTGCGCGGCGATGTCCGCCGCGAAGACGTCCGCGAGCGCTTGCGTGGCGGCCGCGACCTGCGCGGTCCCCGCCACCCGGATCGGCGGGTGGATGCGGAACACCCAGCCGTCCTCGGTGAACCACAGGCCGACCGGGAGCAGCGCGGCCCCGGTCGTCGCGGCGAGGTGCGCCGGGCCGGCGGGCATCATCGTCTGCTCGCCGAAGAACGTCACGGGCACGCCGGTGGCGGTGAGGTCGCGGTCGGCGAGCAGGCACACGACCTTGTTCTCGCGCAGGCGTTCCGCGAGCACCTTCGCGGGCGCGCGGTCGCCGCCGGTGAGCGGCAGCACCTCGAAGCCGAGGGTCTCGCGGAACTCGATGAACCGGCGGTACAGCGACTCGGGCTTGAGCCGCTCGGCGACCGTGGCGAACGTGCCGGAGTGGCCGACCAGCCAGACGCCCGCCATGTCCCAGTTGCCGCTGTGCGGCAGCGCCAGCACCGCACCCGACCCCTGCTCCAGCGCGGCGTCCAGGTTCTCCTGGCCGCTGACGAGCGAGTCGCACGTGGCGTAGACGGCCTTGAGGTCCATCGACGGCAGCCGGAACGCCTCGCGCCAGTACCGGGCGTAGGACCGGAGCGACTGGCGGACGAGTTCGTCCAGCTCCTCCTCGCCCGCCTGCGGCACCACGCGCGACAGGTTCGCGCGCAACTGCCGCGTGCTCGGGCCGTGGCGCTTGGCGGCGCGGTCCGCGGCGAAGTCGAAGACCGCGGCCACCCACCGCTCGGGCAGCACCCGGACGAGCTTCCAGCCCGCCGAGTAGCCGAGCACGACCAGTCTTTCCCCGATGCTCATCCGACGACCTCCGTCGCGGACCGGTGGGCCGAGAGCAGGCGCTGCACGACCGTCGCGGCGGTGAGCACCGCGCACAGCCACAGCGCCACGTCCAGGATGTAGGGCACGCCGAGCCCGGACAGGCCGGAGCCGACGAGCACGATGATCAGCCGCTCCGCCCGTTCGGCCAGCCCGCCGTCCGCGCTGAGGCCGGACGCCTCGGCGCGGGCCTTCACGTACGACACGACCTGCGCCGCGACCAGCGAGACCAGCGACGCGGCGGCGAGCCAGCGGTTGCCGGTGTCGAACGCGTACCAGGCGAGCGCGGCGAACAGCGCCCCGTCGGCGACGCGGTCGCAGCTGGCGTCGAGGACGGCGCCGAAGGGCGTGCCGCTGCCCTGGGCTCTCGCCATGGCGCCGTCGAGCAGGTCGAACAGCACGAACGCGGTGACCGCGAGCGTGCCGACGAAGAGCTGGCCCCGTGGGAAGAACCAGAGCGTGGCCGCGACCGTGCCGAGGGTGCCCAGCACGGTGACGGAGTTCGGGGTGAGCCCGAGTCGGACCAGCCACGCCCCGATGGGATCGGTGACGCGGGAGACCGAAGCGCGAGCGAAGATGTTCAGCATGGGGCTGCGACTGCACCTACCGGCGGGGACGATGTGTCCACGGCAGCGTAACCGCCCAGCTCAGCCGAGCTGCCGGTGGTCCCTGGAGATCCGGGCGAGCAGCGCCTCGAGCTGGTCGCCGCGCGCCGCGAGGCGCTCCAGCCTGCTGTACAGCGCGACGTACTCGCGGACGTCGTGCGGGTCGGTGATGGTGGCGTTCCCGGTCAGCACGCTGATCGTCACCACGCGCTCGTCGTAGACCTGGAACCCGTGCAGCGCAACGAGGTTCGCGTCCGCCGACCACGGGATGACGCCCAGCGAGACGTTGGGTCGGCGCATGGTCTGGGACAGGTGGTCGATCTGGTCGCACATGAGGTCGGCCGACCCCATCCGCCACCGGAGCGCGCTCTCGCTGAGCAGGAACACGAACTTCTTGTTCGGGTCGTCGAGCCGGGCGCGTCGGGCGCGGAGGGTGGTCACGGCCGAGTCCTGCTCGCGGCCGGGGGTGGCGGCCAGGACGACGCGGAGGTAGCTCTCGCTCTGCAGCAGCGACGGGACGCCCGCGAGCTGGAAGAAGCGGCTGGTGGTCGCGCGGGCCTCGATGCGGGCCACGGTCTGCTGGTGGCGGTGCGCCCCCCGGTGCAGGACCACCCGCCTGGTCTCGGCCTCGGCGTGCAGCTGGCGGGCCAGTTCGACCAGTTCGACTCTGGTTTCCCTGGTCGCGGATAACTCGGCCACCAGGCGTTCCACGTCGATGACCGACGGGAGCAGCATGCCGTTCTCGATCTTGGAAAGCTTGGACTGGCTCATACCGGTCGCCTGCGCCGTGGCCGTACCGGTCATCCGGGCCTCGGTCCGCAGCCTGCGTAACTCACGGGAGAGTCGATCTCGCGCGAGCCTCGAGCGCTCGGGTGCGGTCATGAATCGCACCGTATCGAGTGGGATGGCACTTGACGATCAGCCAACCGGGTCTGTACGCGATCACCCGATCTCATAGAGTGATCCAGCCCACATAGGGGAATCACTTTAAACTTCAAGCGTTGTAGTTTTATGTTCAACAAGAACCCCTAGACCCGCACCACGGAGGACACCGCCATGACCACCGCCATCCAGATCCCCGGCTACGTCGCCGGCACCTGGGCGATCGACGCCGCACACTCGACCGTCGCGTTCAGCGTCCGGCACCTCATGGTCAGCAAGGTCCGCGGCACCTTCCGCACCTTCGAGGGCACCCTGACCACGGCGGAGAACCCCGCCGACTCGTCCGTGACCGCCACGATCGACCTGGCGTCCATCGACACCAACCAGCCCGACCGCGACAACCACATCCGGTCCGCGGACTTCTTCGAGGTCGAGAAGTACCCGACCATGACCTACCGCTCCACCGGCCTGCGCGCCGACGGCGACGACTTCATCCTCGACGGCGAGCTCGACCTGCACGGCGTCGTGAAGAGCGTGCCGCTGAAGCTGCAGCTCAACGGCTTCGGCCCGGACGCCTACGGCGGCACCCGCGTGGGCTTCGAGGCCACCACCGAGATCTCCCGCAACGACTTCGGCGTCGACATCCACATGCCGCTCGACGGCGGCGGCGTGGTCATCGGCGACAAGATCACCATCTCCCTGGACATCGAGGCCGTCCTCCAGTCCTGACCGAGAACGCGAAAGGGCCCCGACCGCCATCGGGGCCCTTTCGTTTGCCTTGATCCGCCTATCGGGTACTCGTTGTCACTCTTTCGTGGAATCTCTCTGCCCCACATGGTTAAACGAGTAGGCCAACATCACTCGTTCGTGGCAAGCAAAGCCCGCACTTCTGCGGCCGACGCAGCCGGGGGAGCTCAACGTCGCCAGTGCGGCCCTCCCATGCGCTCTGACTTCATCGAACCTGTCCCCTTCCGGTAAAGCACGCACAGTTCGTTCAAGGCCCGGCCCCCAGCGGTGGGCCTTGCCCAAGTGGTTGAGGGTCATCGCTTCGGCAGTCCTATCGCCAGGCCGCGGACGACCGCTTGGGCCGCCAACGGCAAACCCGTCCCAGTCCGACGAGCAGACTGGTCAACTCGGCGGACGCCGTTGCCCGGTCGGTGGACAGGTGTAGACGCGCGGGCTCGCCATCAGCACACCACCGAGCAACAAGCCCTCGCGCAACGCGTCCTGGACGGCCCGCACGGACTTGCCGACGCCTCAAGACCCACTCGATGACCAGACGACGACCGCTTTCTCGCCCGCCGCGCGCAGTGCACCACGAGCAATCCCAGTTCTCGCTCCCGCCCTACGAACACCGACTGCGCGGGCGATCCCGCCATGGCGATCGGAAGCGCGGCTGGCAAGACCACGGGCACCCGCACCACGATGCCAGCGACCGCGCCGGACGACTCGTTGTGGATCTCCACAACGAGAGAAATGCGCATTCGAGGGTCCCGGTGACCGAGTCCGCTTTCCCATCCCTGTTGAGCATTCGAGTTCGCGCGCTGTCAGGCGTTCGCGTCCAGCAACGCGCGCACCCGTTCGGCGGCGGTCTCCGGACCGACTCCAGGCAGTGCTTCGTACCCCTCCAGCGCGTCCTCCCAGACACGTCGCGCTTCGTCCTCGTCACCGGAGCGCAGGTGCGCCAGGCCGAGGTCCACCAGCGCCCCCGCTTGGAGGTAGCGGTCGCCGATCCGGTCGAAGTAGCGCACCGCCTCCCGCAGGCAGGCGACCGCTTCGTCCCAGCGTCCCCACTCCCGGTAGGTCACCCCCAGTCGGGCGAGGGTGCGGAACTCACCGGTTTCGTCTCCGACTTCACGGCTGATCACCAGGTTCTGCCGGTGGTGGTCCACCGCCTCGGCAAACCGGCCCATGTCGCGGTAGACCAGTCCCAGGTGGTCGAGCACCCGCCCTTCCTCGAACCGCATCTCCAGGTCGTGGCAGATGGCCATGTCCGCGAGGTGGTATGCGATGGCTTCGTCGTGACGTCCGAGCAGGCGATGAGCGACCCCGAGGTTGTGCAGGGCCGAGCTCTCCAGAAACCGGCTGCCCAGAGCGCGGAAGATCACGAGGGCCTGCTGGACGCTGTCGATCGTCTCCGCGGGCATGTCCATGTCCCGGTGCACCTGGCCGATGAAGTTGAGCGCCCTCGCTTCTCCCAGGCGATCTCCTCCGGCCCGACTGATCGCAAGGGCGTCCTGGTAACGGCTCACCGCTTGGTCGAACCGCCCCACCCTCCGGTGAGCAGTGCCGATGTTGGTCAGGATGAAGCTCATGCGGGCCTTGTCATCGAGGTGCCGTGCGGCCTCGACGGCCAAGGCGTGCGTCGAGTGCAGGTCGTCCCAGTGGTGTCTCACCTCGAGGTACTGGAACATCAGCAAGGTCATCTCGAGCACGTCCGCGAAGTGACCCGTGGTGAACGCCAAGCCGATGCCGGCCACCAGGTTCACGCGTTCGGTGTCTACCCACGTCAGCGCTTGCCCCCAGTTGAGGAAGTAGCCGTACATCTCGTCGTCTGCGTCCTGCGTCCTGCAGTACGAGGCAAGGGAGCCCCGGTAGTGCGCGAGAAGTCGGGTGATCGCGGCGTCGCGCTCCTCGTCACACGCGGCTTCACCTGCGGCGTAGAGGTGCACGAGGTCGTGCATGCGGTAGCGACCAGGTGCCGAACCGGGTTGCAACAGGTGTGCTCGCAGCAGTTCTCGAACCGGTCTCCCGACCTCGGACACGTCGGTCCCCACCGCGGCGGCCACCGCGGCGATTCCGATCTCCGGGCCGGGGTTGAGCGCGATCAACCGGAACAGGCGGGCTTGGGAAGCGTCCAGGTGCCGGTAGGACGTGTCGAACGTCGCACGCACGGCGAAACTGCCGCCGTAGTCGAGTTCCACGAGCCGTTTGTGATCCTCGGCCAATCCCTCGGCGTACTCCGCGAGAGACCTCCCCGGATCGGCGACGAGGAACGCCGCCGCGATCCGCACGGCCAGCGGCAATCCCGCGCACAACCGAACCACGGCGCGGGCCGACACCGGGTCGTCCCGCAACCGCCGGTCCTCCGGATCGCTCGCGCTCAACTCGTCGGCCAGCACCAGCATCGCCTCGGCGGGCGACAACACGTCCAGGTCCAGCAACCTCGCCCCGCCGAGGTCGGCCAACCGGTGCCTGCTGGTGATCACCACGCGGTGCTCGGCCGTACCCGGTAACAGCGACCGCACCTGGTCGGCGCTGGACGCGTTGTCCGCGACGATCAACGTCTTCTCACGTTCGGCAAGCACCGAGCGCCACAGCCGCGCACGATCCTCCAGCCCCGCGGGAATGTGCTGCCCCACCACGCCGAGCGCCCCGAGCAAGCTGGCCAACGCCGACGACGCCGAAATCCGTTCGCCTGGCGGGTCGTAGCCGCGCAGGTTGACCATGACCACACCACCGGGGAACCAACCCTCCCGCAGCGCGTGCTGGGCAGCCCGTACAGCCAGCGCCGTCTTGCCGATACCACCGAGCCCACCGAGGGACCAGACGACCACCGCCTGGTCGGAGCCCGCTTGGCGAAGCGCGTCGGTCAACAACCCCAGCTCACGCTCCCGGCCGACGAACACCGACTGCGCGGGCAAGCCCGCCATCGCGACCGGTGGCGCGGCAGGTAGGGACAGGGTGATGTCCTGGCCCTGCACCACGGTGCCGTACGAGGCACCCGAGAAGTCGTTGTGGGTCACCCCGGCAGTGTGATCAGCCAGTAGCGGTCGCGGGAAGGAGCCGGCGATCATTCCACTGGGGGTGGCCACGGGGTGGCGAGCAGGGCCCTCGCCTCGTCCGCGGAAGCCGCAGGGCCCGTGCCGGGGAGGGAATCGAAGATCTCCACAGCCGCCGCCCACCGCACGCGAGCCTCGTCGAGCCGCCCTGTGCGCCGGAGGATGCCGCCCAGTGCGATGAGAACGCCGCCTTCGCCGAGCCGGTCCCCGCTCGCCCGGAAGAGGTCCAGCGCGCGCAGGTGGCTGGCGATCGCCGCGGACCAGCGGCCCCACTCGCCGTAGGTCACGCCCAGGAACGCGTGGGTCGCCGCCTCTCCGCTCCGGTCGCCCATCTCGGCGCAGATCACCAGGTTCTGCCGGTGGTGCTCGACGGCCTCGGCGAAGCGACCGAGTTCGCGGTAGGCGACGCCGAGGTGGTTCAGAGCTCGCCCCTCTGCGACCCGCGCGTTGGCATCACGGCATATCAGCAGGTCCTGCTGGTGGTACTCGATCGCCCTGTCGAACTGCCCAAGGAGCCGGTGGGCCACTGCGAGGCTGAACAGCGAACCACCCATCTGCGTCGGACTCCCGTGCTCGCGCAGAAGCGCGAGACCCTGACCGACGGTCTCGATCGCCTTCGGCAGATCGCCCATGAGCCGGTGCACGTCGCCCGCGCAGTTCAACGCCTTGCCCTCGCTTAGGCGATCCCCGCTCCTCCGGCAGACGTCGATCGCCTGCCTGCAGCTGTCGAGGGCTTCTTCCAGTTGCCCGGTTCGCCGATAAGCGACCCCCAGGTCGATCAGGATCTGGCTCTCGGCCTTTCGGTCTCCGAGTCGCCGTGAGCAGGCCAGTGCGACAACACCGATGGCGACCACCTCGTGCCTCAGGTGCCTCAGGTCCAAGTACTCGTTCAGCTTCAACGAGATCAGGACGACGTTCTCGTCATGGCCGCTCGCAAAGGCCAACGAGACCGCCGCGAGCAGGTTCGTGCGCTCGGTGTCCGCCCACTCCAGTGCCTGGAGTCGGCCCCCTTCCTCCGGCACCAGCCTGCGCAGCACGGCGTCGACGTCGGAGATCCCCGAGGCGTAGTGGGCAAGCAGTCTGGTGGTCACCTCTAGGCGCTGGGGGTCTTCGGAAGCCTTCTCCGCCGCGTACAGGTGCAGGAGGTCGTGCATGCGCCAGCGGCCGCGGGTGGAGCCGGGTTGCAGCAGGTGGGCCCGCACCAGCAGCCGCACGACACGACGTGCCTCGATCGTCTCCACACCGACCAGGGCGGCCACCGCGTCGATGCCGATCTCCGGGCCGGGGTTGAGCGCGATCAACCGGAACAACCGGGCGTCGGTTTCCTCGAGGTGCGCGTACGACAGGTCGAAAGCCGCTCGGACCTCCAAACCCTCGCTGTACCGCAGGGCCTCGAGCCGTCTGCGCTCATCAGCCAATTCCACCGCCAGTTCGGCGGGCGAGCAGTCCGGTTCGGAGGCCAGCAGCGCCGCGGCGACCCTGATCGCCAGCGGCAGGTGTCCGCACAGCCTGACGATCGTGTCGATCGAAGCGGGATCGTCGAGGACGCGGCGGTCGCCCGGATCCGCGGCGGCGAGCACGTCCGACAGCATCCGGACAGCCTCGGCGGGCGACATCACGTCCAAGTCGACCAGCCGGGCGCCTTCGAGATCGGCCAGCCGGTGCCGACTGGTGATCACCACCCGGTGGTCCTCCGTACCGGGCAACAGCGGGAGGACCTGATCAGCGGTCGACACGTTGTCGGCCAGTACCAGTGTCCGCTCCCGCCGCGCCAGCACGGACCGCCACAGCCGTGCCCGGTCGTCCACCCCCGCCGGGATGTGCGTGCTCTCGACGCCCAGCGCCCCGAGCAGGCTGGCGAGGGCGGCGTGCGCGGTCACACGAGCGGCGGGCGGATCGTAGCCGCGCAGATTCACCATGACCACGCCACCGGGGAACCAGTCCGCACCCAATGCCTGGTGGGCGGCGCGAACGGCTAGCGCGGTCTTCCCCACACCCGCCAAGCCGCCCAGCGACCACACGACGACCGCCTGCTCGTCGGATCCGCCCAGCGCGTCCACGAGCAGGCCGAGTTCCTTTTCACGCCCCACAAAAACCGGTTGCGCGGGCAGTCCCGCCATCGCCACCGGCGGAGCGGCGGCCGTGAGCAGGGTGACGTCCTCGGCCTGCACCACGGTTCCGTACGACGTTCCGGAGAACTCGTTGAGCGTCACCGTCGCAGTGTGACCGGCTCGCCGGCCGCTGTCGGCGCAATAGTGCCGACAGCGGCGACCTGCTACTCCACCGTCTCCCACGCGTCCGCCAGCATCTGCCTGGTCTCCCCCAGCAGTTGCGGCAGGACCTTCGTCTGGCCGATGACGGGCATGAAGTTCGCGTCGCCGCCCCACCTCGGCACCACGTGCTGGTGCAGGTGGGCGGCGATGCCCGCGCCCGCGACGACGCCCTGGTTCATCCCGATGTTGAAGCCGTGCGGGGCGGCGGCGTGCCGGACCACCCGCATGGCCTTCTGGGTGAACTCGGCGAACTCCACCGTCTCCTCCGGTGTCAGGTCCGTGTAGTCCGGCAGGTGCCGGTACGGCAGGACCATGAGGTGGCCGGGGTTGTACGGGTACAGGTTGAGGACCGCGAAGACCAGCGTGCCGCGCGCGACGATCAGGCCTTCGACGTCGTCCATGCCGACGACCTGGCAGAACGGGCAGCCGTCCGGTTCGCTGCCGACCGGCTTGCCCTCGCCCTTGATGTAGGACATCCGGTGCGGGGTCCACAGGCGCTGCAACGCGTCGTGGACCCCGACACCGGACTGCTCCTCCAGCTCGGAGCTCACTGGGCCGCCGTGACGGATTCGGCGGTCGGCGAGGAGTTCTCGCGACGCCCGATCCAGCTCACGATGGTCTCGACCGCGCGGTCCACCGGCACGCCGTTGATCTGCGTGCCGTCGCGGAAGCGGAAGGACACGGCGCCGGACTCGACGTCGTTGCCGCCCGCGACGAGCATGAACGGCACCTTCTGCATGGTGTGGTTGCGGATCTTCTTCTGCATCCGGTCGTCCGACGCGTCGACGTCCACCCGCACTCCGAGGGAGCGCAACGTCTTCTGCACGGCCAAGAGGTGGTCGACGTGCTCGTCGGCGATCGGGATGCCGACGACCTGGACCGGCGCGAGCCACGCCGGGAACGCGCCCGCGTAGTGCTCGGTCAGCACGCCGAAGAAGCGCTCCACCGAGCCGAACAGCGCGCGGTGGATCATGACCGGGCGCTGGCGCGTGCCGTCGTTCGCGGAGTACTCCAGCTCGAAGCGCTCGGGCAGGTTGAAGTCCAGCTGGATCGTGGACATCTGCCACGTGCGACCCAGTGCGTCCCTGGCCTGCACGGAGATCTTCGGGCCGTAGAACGCGGCGCCACCGGGGTCCGGCACGAGTTCCAGGCCCGAGGACACGGCGGCCTCGCGCAGCGCCTCGGTCGCCGTCTCCCACACCTCGTCGGAGCCGACCGACTTCTCCGGGTTGCGGGTCGACAGCTCGAGGTAGAAGTCGTCGAGGCCGTAGTCCTTGAGCAGCCCCAGCACGAACCCGAGCAGCGACTTCAGCTCGTCCTGCACCTGGTCGGGCGTGCAGAAGATGTGCGCGTCGTCCTGCGTCATGCCGCGCACGCGGGTCAGGCCGTGGACCACGCCGGACTTCTCGTACCGGTACACCGAGCCGAACTCGAACATCCGCAGCGGCAGCTCGCGGTAGGACCGCCCGCGCGACTTGAAGATCAGGTCGTGGAACGGGCAGTTCATCGGCTTGAGGTAGTAGTCCTGGCCCGGCTTGCGGACCGTGCCGTCCTCGTTGTACTCGGCGTCGAGCTGCATCGCCGGGTACATGCCGTCCTTGTACCAGTCGAGGTGCCCGGAGGTCTCGAACAGCGCGCCCTTGGTGATGTGCGGCGAGTAGACGAACTCGTAGCCCGCCTCGGTGTGGCGCTGCCGCGAGTAGTTCTCCATCTCCTGCCGGATGATCCCGCCCTTGGGGTGGAACACCGCCAGGCCGGAGCCGATCTCGTCCGGGAAGCTGAACAGGTCCAGCTCGACGCCGAGCTTGCGGTGGTCGCGGCGCTCGGCCTCGGCCAGCAGCTCCAGGTGCGCGTCCAGCGCCTCCTGCGACTCCCACGCCGTGCCGTAGATGCGCTGGAGCTGCGGGTTCTTGTCGTTGCCGCGCCAGTACGCGGCGGCGACGCGGCTGAGCTTGAACGCCGGGATGTGCTTGGTCGTCGGCAGGTGCGGGCCGCGGCACAGGTCGCCCCACAGCCGGTCGCCGGACCGCGGGTCGAGGTTGTCGTAGATCGTCAGCTCGCCGCCGCCGACCTCCATGACCTCGGCCGTGTCGACGTCCGACTTGATGTCGACCAGCTCCAGCTTGAAGGGTTCGAGAGCCAACTCGGCCTTGGCGGCCTCGACCGACTCGACCACGCGGCGGGAGAACCGCTGCGAGCCCTTCACGATCTGCTTCATGCGCTTCTCCAGCGCGAGCAGGTCCTCGGGCGTGAACGGCTTCTCGACCTGGAAGTCGTAGTAGAAGCCGTCCTTGATGGGCGGGCCGATGCCGAGCTTGGCGTCCGGGAACTGCTGCTGCACGGCCTGGGCCAGCACGTGCGCCGTGGAGTGCCGGATGACCGAGCGGCCGTCCTCGGTGTTGGCGGCGACCGCCTCCACCTCGACGTCGACCGCGGGCACCCAGGAGAGGTCGCGGAGGTGGCCTTCGGGGTCGCGGACGACCACGATCGCGTCCGGGCCCTTCCCCGGCAGGTCGGCCTCGCGCACCGCCGCCCCCGCGGTAGTCCCCGACGGCACCACCACGCGCGGTGGGGCGACGGCGGATGCGGGACGCGACTCGGACACGGTGACTCCTCGGTGGTGGGAAAAGCTCGGTCTACCCGTCAGATGTTATCGGTGCGCAGCACGCCCATGAGCAGAGCGTCGTGCCACCGCCCCTCCCAGAGCAGCGCCTCGCGCAGCCGGCCCTCCTCCACGAAGCCGCACTTGCGGTAGGACGCGATGGCCCGCGGGTTGAAGTCGAACACCTCCAGTTCGACCCGGTGCAGGCCGATCACGTCGAACGCGTAGCGCAGGAGCAGGCGGGTCGCCTCGGTGCCGTACCCCTTGCCCTGCTCGGCGATGAGCGCGATCCGGAATCCCATCTTCTCGTTGGCGGCGTCGAGGTCGTTCAGCACGATGTCGCCGAGCACCTTCCCGTCCTCGGCGCGCAGGACGGCCAGGTCCACCCGATCGGTCTGCTCCCGGCGGGTGGCGGAGTACTGCTCGACGTCCTCGAACGTGAACTCGGCGTGCGTGCCGGTGAACCGGCGGACCTCGGGGTCGTTGACGCCCGCGAACATGGCGGGGGCATGACTGGCGTCGAGCGGGACCAGCCGGACCCGCTCCCCGACGAGGGTGGGCTTGTCGACGAGCGCCTGGAGGTTCAGCATGGGTCGATCGAACCCGGTTCGCACCCGTCTTGTCGCGGCATTTCCGCCGTTAAGGCGAGCGACAGGCCGCGCTCAGGGTCCGCACAGCTCGGGAGCGCATCCTGAAGGCGGATCCGGTGATGGACCGGGTCCGCGAGACGCAGGAGCACACCATGCCCGACCCGAACGACCCACGGGGCTCCACGCCCGAACCCGCGCAGCAGCCACCACGGGCCGAGCAGCCGACCGACCGCGTAGAGCCGACCCCCGTCCACCCCACGACCCCGCTGCCCGCCGCGGAAACCCCGGCTCACCAGCCACAACCCGCGGCCGAGACGCCGCGGCCCGCCGCCGCACCGGCCCCCGAGCCCGCTCCGGCAGCCGCGTCGACCGCGTCGGCGGCCGAGGCCCCCGTGGGCCCGCCCCCGCCGCCCACCGCGGCGGCCGGTCCGGCCTACGCCACGGCACCCCCGCCGCGCAGGCGGTTCCGGCAGGTGGCCGCCCACCGCGCCACCCAACTGGTCGCCGTGGGCGTCCTGGGCCTGATCATCGGCGGCGGTGTCGTCGCGCTGCTGGACCACGACGGCTACGGCCGGGGCCACGGTCGCCCCGGCATCTCCCGCATGGACCAGCGGGGTGCCCCGCCGCACGCCCCCGGCCCACGGGGCCCCGGCGGCTGGGACAACCACGGCCGCTTCGAACGCTGATCCCCCACTGCCGCACGTCCGGGTGACGTGCGGCAGTGGCGTGTCCCGCTAGTTTCGGGGCATGGACTTCACGGTCTCGCGGCACGAGGGCGATCCGCTCGACGCGGTCGCCGCGCTCACGGTGTCGCACCCGCTCGTGGTGGTCGCCGACGAGTCCGGGTGGCAGCGGGTCGCCCTCGGGCTCGACCCCCGCAAGGCGACCACGACCGTGGTCTCGCGCCCGGCCCGGATGTTCACCGCCGCCGCGGCCGACCTGCGGCACTTCACGCCGTCGAACCGCAAGGCCGTGCTCACCCTCCTCCGCGACACCCCCGGCGACGTGGTCGCCGTGCGCCAGAACGACGACTGGAGTCAGGCCGTCGCCACGGCGTTCCGCGGCGACCTGGTCGCGCTGGGCAGGCCGGTGGCGCTGTTCGTGGAGTCGTGGACGGAACTGACCGGCCTCGACTCCACGGCCGCCCTCGTCGGGACCGTCGGCGGCGTCACGGTCACCGGGAGCCCCATCCGCGGCACCGGAACGGCGCGGGTCGACGACGTCCTCGGCCTGTTCCGGCCCGCGCACCTGCCCTCCGACCCCTGGTACACGAGCCGCGGCCCGATCGGCGAGCACCCCGACAACGGCCCGTACCAGGGTCTTCCGCCTGCTACGGAGTACCGGCCCGAGGAGTCCGACGAGGAGCCCGACTGGTTTCCCCGACGCGAGCCACGCCCCGCCCTCCCGGAGGCGCGGTCGGTCAACTCCCTGGTCGTCGAGCCGGGCACGGAGACCGGTGTCCCCGCCGACCGGCCGCTCGCGCCGGGCACCGCCTACGAGGTGCTGGTGAACATCGGCGGCCACCGGTCCACCAGCCTGCTCACCGAGGCCGACGCCCGCTGGCCCGCCGAGCGGCTCCCCGACGGCGACCTCCCGTTGCGCGCCGCGCTGAGCATGGACGCGACGCTCGCCCCGCAGGTGGTCCGGTTCACCCTGCCCGCCACGGGCCAGAGCTTCACCTGCGACTGCCCGGACGTCCACGGCCCCCGCTGCCCCCGAACCCGCTGGGTCCGGTTCCCGATCACCACGCCCGCCGAGCCGACGGTGTGGACCGGTGAGCTGGTCGTCTACTACGGCGTGGTCGCCGTGCACGCGCAGCAGCTGTTCCTCCCGGTCGGCACGGCCACCGGCGACGGCCCGCACGCCCGCCTCCTGCACCGGTTGACCAGCACGTTCGCCGACCTCGGCCCGCTCGCCGAGCGGGCCGCGAGCATCCTGGTCACCGACAACGGGGCACGGGCGCTGGTCAACGGCGTGGGCTTCGCGGACAACCCGGCGTGGATCAACGCGAACGCCGCGGACAACGCCGTGCGCGCGGCCCGGCAACTCCTGTACGACATCCACCTCGCCGAGGGCCCGATCAGCAGGCTGGACGCCGACCACGGCAAGAGCCTCGCCGACTTCACCCGCGACCTGGCCGACCTCGCCCGGCTCGGGGCCGTGCTCTACGAACGCCTGTTCCGCAACGAGGTGTTCGACTCCCTGGCCGACCTGATCCGGCACGAGGCCCGGTCCAGGAACCGGCCCGCGGTGCTCACCGTCGCCGATCCGGCGATCAGCGACCCGGACCGGATCGGCCCGGTGCCGTGGTCGCTGGTCTACGACCTGCTCATGCCGCAGGACCCGAACGCCGCTTTCGCCGTGTGCCCGTCGGTCGCGCGGTTCGGCCCCGGCGGGAGCGGCGGCCCGGTGCCCCCGCACTGCCCGGAGCCCGAGCACGTCGGCAACACGTTGTGCCCCTTCGGTTTCTGGGGCCTGTCGTCCGTCGTCGAACAGCCCGCGAGCACGGGATCGGTCACCTGGCACGTGCACTCCAGGCAGGTGCCGGAGGCGGTCGAGGTGGCCGTCGACCCCGGTCTCGACGAACGGCTCACCGCGACCCACCTGACCGACCTCCATGCGGCGCTGCCCGCCGGTTCGGTCATGACGAGCCGGGTCACGAGCGCGGGCCAGCTGGCCGAGGCGCTGGCCGCGGAGACGATGGACGTCGTCTACCTCTACTGCCACGGCGGCTACCACAAGCTCGCCGCGAACGCGCTGCCGTCGCCGGTGCTGCGGTTCGGCACCAGCCTGGTCGACCCGGTCGAGGTGGCGAACTGGCGGCGGAACAGCGCCGTCTGGCCGCGTCCGCACTGGCCGAGGCGCAAGCCGCTGGTCGTCATGAACGGCTGCCACACCGCCGAGATGACGACCGCGACCCTGTCCACCTTCGTCGACGCCTTCGCCAACCGCGCGGGCGCGGCCGGGGTGCTGGGCACCGAGGTCACCGTCGAGCAGGGCATGGCCGGGTGGGCGATGACGGGGTTCCTGCGGTCGCTGGTCGACGGGGCGAGCGCGGGCCAGGCGCTGCGGGAACTCCGGTGGCGGATGATCGCCCGCGGCAACGTGATGGGCCTGGCCTATACCCTCTACGCGGTCGCCGGACTGCGCCTGCGGCCTTGACGGGAGTGGTGGTCATGACGGTTGTCGGTGCGCTGGTCTTCGGCCTGGTCGTCGGCTTCATCACCTACCGCACGCTGGTGCGCACCGCGGACAAGGCCGCCGTGACCGACCTCGTGGCGGTCGTCGGCGTGATCGGCGGCGGCGTGGTGACGAACCTGTACGACCCCGCGGGCGACCCCTTCGCCTGGTACGCCATCGGTCTCGCGCTCGGCATGGCCGTGTTCTTCCTCGCCTACTGGAAGATGAACGGCAAGAAGGCGCTCGCGAAGGTGATGGGCGACGAGACCGTGGTCCTCGGCTCTCCCGCTCCGCGCCCGGCTCCCGAAGGCCCGCAGGCCTAGCTGAGGAACCCGCGCAGCAGGGACGCGGTGCCTTCCAGGTGTTCGGCCATCTCCCGCCGCGCGCCTGCCGCGTCGCCCGCCAGCACCGCCGCGACGATCCGCCGGTGCTGCTCGTTCGAGTGCGCCAGGTTCGGGTGCAGCACCGGGATCGAGTCCAGCAGCTCGTTGACCCTCATCCGCACGTCGGCGACCGCGGCGGTCACCGAGGCGGACCCGGTCGCCTCCGCGACGGCCAGGTGCAGCCGCGAGTCGCGCCGCCGGTACTCCCCGACGCCCGCCGCCTCGCACTCGGCGAGCCGGGCGAGCAGGTTGTCGCGGTCGTCCGGCTCCAGCTCCCGGAGGGCGGCGGCCTCGGCCGCGCCCGCCTCCAGGACCCGCCGCAACGTCAACGCGTCCACGAGGTCACCGCCGCCGCCCCGCTCCGAAAGGGGTTGGGGCAGCGGCAGCACCTCGTTGACGAACGTGCCGCCGTACCGGCCTCGGCGCGACTCGACGTACCCGGCCTCCTGCAACGACCGGATGGCGTCGCGCAGGGTCACCCGGCTCACGCCGAGCCGGGTGGCCAGGTCGCGTTCGGCGGGCAGGCGGTCGCCGGGGACCGCGATGCCCAGCCGGATCGCTTGCAGCAGGCGTTCGACGGTCTCCTCGAACGCGTTGCCCGCGCGCACCGGCCGGAACACCGCGGCGTCGGCCGTGGACGGCGGCTCCACTACAAGGGCGTCACGTAGGCGCCGGAGATGCCGCCGTCGACCAGGAAGTTCGACGCGGTCATGAACGAGGAGTCGTCGCTGGCCAGGAACGCCACCGCGGCGGCGATCTCCTCGGGCTCCGCGAACCGGCCGAGCGGCACGTGCACCAGCCGCCGGGCCGCGCGCTCGGCGTCCTTGGCGAACAGCTCCTTGAGCAGCGGGGTGTTGACCGGTCCGGGGCTCAGGGCGTTGACGCGCACGCCGTCGCGGGCGAACTGCACGCCCAGTTCGCGCGACATCGCCAGCACGCCGCCCTTCGAGGCGGTGTAGGCGATCTGCGAGGTGGCCGCGCCCATCGTGGCGACGAACGACGCCGTGTTGATCACCGAGCCCTTGCCCGCGTCGAGCATGTACGGGATGACGTACTTGCAGCACAGGTACACCGAGGTGAGGTTCACCCGGTTGACCCGCTCCCACGCCTCGATGCCGGTGGTGAGGATCGAGTCGTCCTCGGGCGGCGAGATGCCCGCGTTGTTGAACGCGATGTCGATCCGCCCGAACATCCCGTGCACGGCCGCGTAGAGCGCGCGCACGTCCTCCTCGTTGGTCACGTCGACCCGGTGGAACTTGCCGTCCACCTCCTTCGCGGCGGCCTCGCCCGCGTCGCGGTCGACGTCGACGATCACGACCCGCGCGCCCTCCGACGCCAGCCTGCGGGCGGACGCGAGCCCGATCCCGCTGCCACCACCGGTGATGACCGCGACGCGGTCTTCGAGCCGTCGTACCATCAGTTCTGCTCCTCGGAAGAGATGAACACGTTCTTGGTCTCGGTGAACGACGCCAGGGCGTCCGGCCCCAGTTCGCGGCCGAGCCCGGACTGCTTGAACCCGCCGAACGGCGTGGAGTACCGCACGGACGAGTGCGAGTTGACCGACAGGTTGCCCGCCTCGACGCCGCGGGAGACGCGCAGCGCGCGGCCGACGTCGCGGGTCCAGATGGAGCCGGACAGGCCGAACTCGCTGTCGTTGGCCAGCCGGACGGCGTCGGCCTCGTCGGTGAACCGCAGCACCGACACGACGGGGCCGAAGATCTCCTCGACGGCGGCCGGGTCCGACGGCGACGCGGGGGTCAACACCGTTGGGGGGAACCAGTATCCGGGCCCCTCGGGCATCGAGCCGCGGAACGCCACGGGCGCGTCGGACGGCACGTAGGAGGACACCTTGGCGTGGTGCGCGGCGGAGATCAGCGGACCCATCTCGGTCATCTCGTCGCCGGGAGCACCGACGACGACACCCTTGACCGCGGGCTCCAGCAGCTCCATGAACCGGTCGTAGGCGCTGTCCTGCACCAGGATCCGCGACCGCGCGCAGCAGTCCTGCCCGGCGTTGTCGAACACGCCGTAGGGCGCGGTGGCCGCCGCCTTCTCCAGGTCCGAGTCCGCGAACACGATGTTCGCCGACTTCCCGCCCAGTTCCAGCGTCACCCGCTTCACCTGGTCCGCGCAGCCCGCCATGATCTGCTTGCCCACGCCGGTCGACCCGGTGAACACGACCTTGCGCACCGCCGGGTGCGTCACGAACCTGTTGCCCACCACCGAACCCTTGCCCGGCAGCACCTGGAACACGTCCTCCGGGATGCCCGCCTCGCGGGCCAGCTCGCCGAGCCGGATCGCGGTCAACGGCGTCAGCTCGGCGGGCTTGAGCACGACCGTGTTGCCCGCCGCCAACGCCGGCGCGAAGCCCCAGCCCGCGATCGGCATCGGGAAGTTCCACGGCACGATCACGCCGACGACGCCGAGCGGCTCGTGGAACGTGACGTCCACGCCGCCCGCGACCGGGATCTGCCTGCCGAACAGGCGTTCCGGCGCGGCGGAGTAGTAGTGCAGCACGTCGCGGACGTTGCCCGCCTCCCACCGCGCGTTGCCGATGGTGTGCCCGGAGTTCAGCACCTCCAGCGCGGCCAGTTCCTCGATCGCGCCGTCCACCGCGTCGGCGAACCGCCGCAGCAGCCTGCCGCGGTCGGCGGGCGTGACGGACCGCCACGACGCCAACGCCTTCTCGGCCCGAGCGATGGCCGCGTCCGTCTCCTCCACCGAGGTGAGGTCGACGCTGCGCACCACTTCCTCGGTCGCCGGGTTGATCACGTCGAACGTGCTGGTCACCTGCTGGCCCTCTCCTCCGCCGTGCGCACCAGTGCGGCGAACAGCCGCACGTCCTCGATGTTCTGCTCCGGGTGCGACTGCACGCCGATCGCGAAGCCCCTGCCGTCCAGCTCGACCGCCTCGACGATCCCGTCCGGCGCGGTCGCGACCGCGCGCAGGCCGGGGGCGAGCGCGTCGAGCGCCTGGTGGTGGTGGCAGAGCACGGCGGTCCGCTCGCCGACGATCCCGGCCAGCGCGCTGCCGCGCACCACGTCGACCTCCGTCTCGGCGAACACGCCGGGGCTCTTGACGTGGCCCTCCACGTGCTGGTGCAGCGTGCCGCCGAGCGCCACGTTGAGCACCTGCATCCCCCGGCACACGCCGAGCAGCGGCAGGTCCAGCGCGAGGGCCGCGTGGACGAGCGCGAACTCCGAGTCGTCGCGGCTCTGCCGGGGCGCGTCGGTCAACGGCCCCGGCTCCTGCCCGTACGCCAAGGGGTTCACGTCCGCGCCGCCGGTGATCACCAGCGCGTCGAGCCACCCCAGCGTCTCCGGCCGCCAGTCGCCGCCGGGCGGCAGCAGCACGGGGTTGCCCCCGGCCGCGCGCACGCACTCGACGTACGTCTCGTGCAGCACGGCGGCCTTGGTGTCCCACAGGCCGAAGCGGACCGGTTCGAGGTAGGTGGTGAGCCCGACGAGGGGCCTAGAGCCGTTCGAAGCCACGCACGCGCTCCCAGTCGGTGATGGCCGCGTCGAACGCCGTCAGTTCGACCTTGGCCGCGTTGAGGTAGTGGTCGACCACGTCGTCGCCGAACGCCTCACGGGCCAGCGCGCTGTCCGCCAGCGCGTCCGCCGCGTCGCGCAGCGTCGTCGGCACGGTGGCGCGCTCGGAGGCGTAGGCGTTGCCGGAGAACGGTTCCTCCAGCGCCAGCTCGTCGTCCACGCCCTTGAGCCCGGCCGCGATCAGCGCGGCGACGGCGAGGTACGGGTTCACGTCGCCGCCGGGCACGCGGTTCTCGAACCGCAGCGACTGGCCGTGGCCGACCACGCGCAGCGCGCACGTCCGGTTGTCGCGGCCCCAGGCGATGGCCGTCGGCGCGAAGCTGCCGGGCACGAACCGCTTGTAGGAGTTGATGTTCGGCGCGAGGAAGTAGGTCAGCTCGCGCAGGTGGGCGAGCTGGCCGGCGAGGAAGTGCTCCATCAGCGCGGAGAACCCGTGCGGCTCGTCACCGGCGAACGCGGGCTGGTCGTCGTCGGTGCGCAGGCTCAGGTGGATGTGGCACGAGTTGCCCTCGCGCTCGTTGTACTTCGCCATGAACGTCAGGCTCTTGCCGTGGTTCGCGGCGATCTCCTTCGCACCGGTCTTGTAGATGCTGTGGTTGTCGCACGTGGCCAGCGCCTCGGTGTAGCGGAACGCGATCTCGTGCTGGCCGGGGTTGCACTCGCCCTTGGCCGACTCGACCTGCATCCCGGCGCCCTCCATGCTGACGCGGATGTCGCGCAGCAGGGGCTCGATCCGGCCGGTGCCCAGCATCGAGTAGTCGACGTTGTACTGGTTCGACGGCCGGAGACCGTGGTACGCCTTGTCCCAGGCCTGCTCGTAGGTGTCGTCGAAGACGATGAACTCCAGCTCCGTGCCGACGAACGCCCGCAGCCCGCGCTCGGCGAGCCGGTCGAGCTGGCGGCGCAGGACCTGCCGGGGCGAGGCGGTGACCGGGTCGCCGTTCTCCCACTCCACGTCGCACATCACCAGCGCGGTGCCGGGCAGCCACGGGAGGCGGCGCAGCGTGCTCAGGTCGGGTTTCATCACGAAGTCGCCGTAGCCGGTGTCCCACGACGACATCGCGTACCCGCCGACGGTGTTCATGTCGACGTCGACGGCGAGCAGGTAGTTGCAGCCCTCGGTCGCGTGCGACAGCACCTCGTTGACGAAGTACCGGGCCGCGCACCGCTTGCCCTGCAACCGGCCCTGCATGTCGACGATCGCGACGAGCACCGTGTCGATCGTGCCCGCCTCGACCATCGACCGGAGTTCGACCTCGCTGAGCAGACCTTCGCTGTGCATCCCGGTTCCCTTCCCTAAAGGTCTGTTACGGAACCATTGCGCGCTATTGCTACACGCGCGTCTGAGCTGTGTCAACGCTCCCCCGCGGTGGGAACAAAGGGGAGTTACCCCAGTGACACGAACGAGTTAAGGTGTTGCCCGCCAGGTCCGGGGGCCACTGCTGGCGGTGAACGACGTCCCCTGCCGACAAGGGGACGGACTCACGTGAGAGCCAGACACCTCGCCCTGCTCACCACCGCCGGACTGGTCGCCACCACGCTGAGCCTGGTGGCCGCGCCCGCCGCGCAGGCCGTGGGCGCCACGTGCGCGTCCGCGCGGATCATGGTGGTCAAAGCCGACGGGACCCTGTGGAAGTACGACCACACCGGTGTCGCCGAAGGCCTGCCGACGTGGGGCCCCGGCGCGCAGATCGGCGCCGCCTGGGGCGGTCGCACCCTCGCGGGCGTCGACGGCGTCGTCTACAACATCACCGACACCGGCGAGCTGCGCCGCTTCCGCTACACGGACGCGGGCGGCTGGGCCGTCTTCCCCAACGGCCTGAGCTACGAGGTCCTCGGCACCGACTGGGAGGCCTACGTCGACGAGGCGTGGCGCGACCGGATCACCGTCGACTCGCTGGGCCACCTCTACGCGGTGGACGTGGACAACCACCTGCGCGTGTGGGTCGACCAGCCCGGCCCGTGGACGCCGAACAACACCGGCAGGCTCGTGGACGCGCGCAAGACCGGCCCCCTGGTGTTCGGCGAGATCACCGCCGCGGGCCCCGGCGTGATCCTGGAGCGCGACTTCTTCACCGGCGAACTGCGCCGCTACCGCTACGAGTACGCCTCGCAGCGGATGGTCGTCGAGCCGGTCGTGTCCGGCTCCGGCTGGGGCGCGTTCAGCACGGCCTTCTCCCCCGGCGGCGACGTGATCTACGCGATCCGCACGGACAACGGCGAGCTGGACTGGTTCCGCTACGACCAGGACACCAACACCACCCCCAGCCCCAGCGCGCGGATCGTCGGCACCCAGTGGGGCGGCAACCGCGACGTGCTGGCGGTCCCGAACTCCTGCACCCGCACCGACTACGCCGTCACGCCGCGCCCCGCGGTCGCGCGCGTGCTCGACACCCCCAGCACGCTCGCCGAGACCGCCGACGGCCGTCTCGTGCAGTACCGGGTCAACAACGCGGGCCAACTCGTGAAGCTGACCGAGAAGGCCAACGGCACCGGCTTCACCCAGAAGGTCATCACCGGCACCGCGGTGAACGGCGTCCCGCAGGGCGTGCTGAACCCCGACCTGCCCGAGGAGTTCTTCGCCGGCGCGCAGAACAGCGAGGTGCTGCGCGGCACCGGCACGACGCTGACGACGTCGATCGGCGGCTTCTTCCCGACCGAGCCCGCCGCCGTGAAGCGCTCCGGCGGCCGCACCGCGCTGTACGCGGTCGGCGAGGACGGCGCGCTGTGGGCGAGCAAGCGCGTGGAGGAGGAAGGCGACTTCGGCGCGTGGCGGAAGGTCGGCGGCGCGAACCTGGTCGGCCCCGCGGTCGCCGTGCTCGGTGACAACGACGGCGAGTGGGTCGCCGCTCGCACCACCACCGGTTCCGTCGTGCGCTTCAAGCAGGACGAGGACGGCGTGCCCGGCGAGTTCGTCGACCTCGGCGTGATCGGCTCGGCCAGCACACCCGCCATCGCCTTCAGCAACGGCAAGCAGTGGGTCGCCACCCGCGACGCGGCGGGCGCGGTGCAGGTCCAGACCGCCACCGGCGGCTGGGTCGCGCTGCCCGGCGTGACGGCCGTGGGCTCGCCCACGATCGCCCGCTACGGCGACCGCGTGGAACTGGCCGTGCGGGACGCGGCGGGCCGGGTGTACACGACCGGCAACACCGCCGCCGACGCCACGACGTTCCGCCCGTGGGCCGAGGTGCTGGAGCAGGCGGCCGTGCCGACCTCGCACGTCCACGCCACGCTCGACCCGACGATCGGCACGCGCGCCGACGGCTCGGTGACGCTGGTGTTCCGCAACCTCCACGGCTCCACCACGATCGAGGAGCTGTACGACACCGCTCCCGGCGCGGCCACGCCGGTCTACGACCGCGGGTTCGACAACTAGCTCGGCCGGGGAACGGGGCTGGCCTGCCCGTCCCGTTCCCCGACCTGGCACGATCGCGGTGTGAGTGACATTCAACGTGTGGGAGTGGTCGGTTCCGGGCTCATGGGCTCCGGGATCGCCGAGGTGTGCGCGCGTGCCGGTCTCGACGTCCTGATCGCCGAGGTGGACCTGGGCGCGACCGAGGCCGCGAAGGCGCGGATCGCGACCTCGCTCGGCCGGGGCGTGCGCAGCGGCAAGCTGACCGAGCGGGACCGCGACGCCGCGCTGGAGCGGATGCGGTTCACGACCGACATCGCCGACTTCGCCGACCGGAACCTGGTCGTCGAGGCCGTCGCCGAGGTCGAGCAGGTCAAGACCGAGGTGTTCGCGGCGCTGGACAAGGTCGTCGAGGACCGGGACGCGATCTTCGCGTCGAACACCTCGTCCATCCCGATCATGAAGCTGGGCATGGCCACGAGCCGCCCCGAGCACGTCATCGGCGTGCACTTCTTCAACCCCGTGCCGGTGCTCAAGCTGGTCGAGCTGGTGCCGTCGCTGCTGACCGGGCAGGAGACCCAGGACAGGGCGCGCGAGTTCGTGACGACCGTGCTGGGCAAGGAGGTCATCCGGTCGCAGGACCGCGCGGGCTTCGTCGTCAACGCCCTGCTGATCCCCTACCTGCTGTCGTCGATCCGGATGCTGGAGTCCGGGTTCGCGTCGGCGGACGACATCGACAGCGGCATGGTGCTGGGCTGCGCGCACCCGATGGGCCCGCTGCGCCTGGCCGACCTGATCGGCCTGGACACGACCAAGGCCATCGCCGAGTCGATGTACGACGAGTTCAAGGAGCCGCTGTACTCCCCGCCGCCGCTGCTGCTGCGCATGGTGGACGCGGGTCTGCTGGGCAAGAAGAGCGGGCGCGGGTTCCACGACTACGCGCGCTGACGGGACGGGCCGCCCCACCTCGGGGCGGCCCCACCGGTCAGCTCGCGACGACCGCCGCGGACGTGCGGGCCAGCGCGCCCGTGCCGGGGTGGCAGTTGACGTAGGCGAAGCGGACGGCGTCGGCCTCGGCCACGTGGACCTCGTGCCACAGCAGCAGCCGCAGGTCGACGTTGTAGGGCTCCACCAGCGCCGTCCAGAAGTCGCCGAGGATCCGGTGGTGCGTCGGGTGGTGGTGGGCCCAGCGCATCAGGTCGGCGATCCCGGCCCACCACGCGACCGTGCAGCTGCCGGGCAGGTCCTCGCCGGTCGTCGGGTGCACGTCGTGCAGCAGCCGCGCCGAGAGGCAGCCGCTGTCGACGGGGTTGTCCCGCATGTACTCGAAGCCCGCGCGGAAACCGGGCTCGACCTTGTCCCGGTAGACCTCGCGCTGCTCGTCCGGCGCGACCGACCAGTCCTGCGCCGTGCGGATGAGGCACAGGTTGCCGGGCGCCCGCGTGACGGTGACCCGCCTGCCGAGCGTCGACGCGCCCTCCGGGAGGTCGGTCTCGAACGGCACGCCCTCGGCCTCGAACGCGTCGTGCTCGCTGTCCGGGATCCGGTCCAGCGCGGCGAACGCGTAGTCGTGCAGGTCCGTCGGCTCCATCGGCTGCCCGAGTTCGGCGGGGCCGACGGGCGCGGGAGCGGAGTACATCGTCTCGTGCCGCCGGACCGGGCTGGTCAGCACCTCCACCCAGTGGCCGACCGGGCCGTCCACGTCGAGCCCGGTCCACCACTCGCGCACGGGTGCGGACTCCCACCAGGCCGCGTGGCCCGCGACGTCGGTCCAGTAGCAGAGGAACACCTCGTTGACCGCGCCCGCGGCGTCCTCGTGCCGACCGCGGTCCACCTTCGCCGGGCCGCCCGGCAGCGCGAGGAGGTCGACGACCGCGGCGACCGCGCCCTCGGCGGCCTCGCGGGTGGGGGCCTGGACACCGAACTGCGCGAACACCACGGCGTCCACGCCGTCCGGCCAGCTGACCTGGTGCGCGGGGCCCCCGCGCGGTTCGTGGCCCGCGGGCCGGTGGGTGCTGGGCATGGGGGTGCTCCTCGGGATGTGGTGGGCGTTCCTCAGACGTGCCGGGTGTCCACGGACGTGCCGTAGACGCTGCACCGCAGGTAGACGCCGATGTCGGCGCGCGACCCGCCACCCGTGCGGTAGGCGAGCAGTTCCTGGAGCCCGGCCGAGCCGTCGAGCGAGCGCGGCGCGACCCGTTCCAGCATGGCGAGGTAGGGCGCGGGGTCGAGGTCCTCGCCGCTCATGACGTCGGCGATGCGGCGACCGGCGTCGGCGTCCGACGGCGCGTTGCGCGGCAGCCGCAGGTAGACGTTGGCCTCGGCGGCGCCGTCGCCGTCCGCGCGGAACGACAGGCACGTCATCGGCGAGTTCTCCACCCGCGTCGCGTCCTGCCCGTACACCGCGTGGAACGCGCGCAGTGCCCGGTCCTGGTCGTGCGCCGCGGCGAGGGAGGCCACGCGGTTCAGCTCGGGCAGGTCCATCGGGGGATGTCGGAAGTAGACCTTCGCGCGGGCGTCGCCGTCGTCGGTCAGGTCGAGGGCGAAGAACTCGAGCTCGTGGCCGTCCGCGGCGAGCGCGCGGCAGTGCTGGGCGACCGGCTCCCACGCCCGCGCCCGGCCCAGCCGGGCCATGGCCTCGCCGACGACCTCGGCGGAGCGCTCGACGCCCTGCGCCTGCGGGTTGAGGTAGACCTTGTAGCGGGGAGCGGCGCCCTGCCGCCAGGCGAGGGAGTTCCACACCGTCGGCCGGTACAGCTCCGGCGCCTCCACGACGAACAGGTCCTCGATCCGCGCGTACCCGTCGACCGACACCCCCGGTTTCCCGGCGAGGGAGCGCGTGAGCTCCTGACCAGCCGCTTGACAACTCGCGGGGCTCAGCTCCGGCCCCAGCGACTCGAATAGGATCCGGACTTCCGGCACCCCGTCCCGCCAGCTGACCGAGAACTCGACCGGGAAGCCGTCCCGTGAGACATAAGAGGGATAACGCCGTTGCGGACCTATAAGATTCGCGCCCCATCCGGCGGTGATGAACTCCAGTTCGGCCAGCGGCTCCGCGGCGATCTCGGGAGGATATCCCAGGCCGGAACAGAGGGCCATCCAGGTGTCCACGACGAACTGGGTGTAGGAGATAGTGGAAACGGTGAACAGCCCATCGCGCTGCGCAGCGTCGACGACCGTAGCGCGACTGGACATTTCCGCACCTCCGGGCGTAAGGAATACTCCATACGCCTTATAAAACGCAATGACCGCCTGCCGACTGAGCTATGGGTCACAGCCATGTTTCCCCGCACACTCCGTCACCGAATTAGACCGAAAGGGTGACTCTCCCTGTGGCCAGCAAGAAGAAAAGTCAATACGCCGAACAGCCCATCGTCGATCACGTTTGCGTGATCGGAGCCGGCATCTCGGGTCTCGCGATCGCCCGAACACTTCGCAAACGCAACGTCCCTTTCGTCTGCGTGGACCGGACCAGCGGTGTGGGTGGTATTTGGCGACAGCCGAGCACCGGCGAACCCGGCCCCGGATATCGATCGCTGCACCTCAACACATCGCAGAAGATCACCGGGTTCGCCGACATCCCCATGCCGTCGCACTATCCGCGGCACCCCCGCCACGACCAGATCCGGGACTACCTCGAGGCCTACGCGCGGGCCCACGACCTCCTCCCCCGACTGGAGTTCGACACGGACGTCGTAGGCGTGCAACAGGGCGAAAATTCCACGTGGGAGGTCACGACGGTGCACCGGCCCACCGGCGAGCGGACCCGGAGGAGCTTCCGGCACGTCGTGGTCGCCACCGGCCACCAGTGGGACCCGGTGCGCCCGCACGACGGCATTCCGGGAGCCGATTCATTCCCCGGCGAACAACTGCACACGTTCGACTACTCGACCCCGTTCGACCACCTGGAAAAGCGAGTCGCGGTCGTCGGTTTCGGTAATTCGGCGGCCGATCTATCGGTCGAGTTGTCCCGCCTGGCTTCCAAAACAATCCTGTCGTTCCGCCGCAGCCTCCACGTGGTCCCGAAGACCCTCGTCGGGATCCCGATCGACGAGATCGCCACCACCCGCTGGTGGAGCCGCATGAAGTTCGCCGAGCAACAACGGTTCATCACCCTGCTGCTGAGGATTATTCGCGGGAAACTCACCGATTACGGAATCCCCAAGCCGGACCACAAGCTGTTCACCGGGCCTTTGACGATCTCCGACGAACTGCTCAGCCGGATCAGCCATGGCGATATCACGGTGAAACCGTCCATCGCTCGTTTCGAGGGTTCCACGGCGTGGTTCACCGACGGCACGAGCGAGGAGTTGGACGCGGTGATCTACTGCACCGGGTACCACATCTCGTTCCCGTTCCTGCCCCCGGACTGCGCTTTCACCAGCACCGGCAGGGTGGGGCTGTACCAGCGGGTCGTCGCCCCGCGGCACGAAGGGCTCTACTTCGCGGGTCTGCTCAAGCCCGTCGGTTCCATCACGCGACTCGTGGAAATGCAGTCGAAATGGATCGCGGACCTGATCCAGGAAAAAGCCGTCCTGCCGCCCGCGGACGTCATGGAGGCGGAGGTGGAGGAACACCTCTCCGCGACGGCGAGCCGGTACGGCACGACCGCGCAGGACTCCATCCAGGTGGATGTCGCCCCGTACCTGGGCGCGCTCAAACGGGAACGCGCCCGGCATTCGCCCGTGCGGATGCGCGAGCACGGCTGAGGGAATGCCCCGCCACCGGAGTGGCGGGGCTCCGGCCGAATCAGGCCATCGCGTCGAGGCGGGCCATGGCGTGCTCGATGATGCCGACGAGAACCGACTTGCTCGATTCCCGGTCGCGCACGTCGCACAGGATCACCGGGATCGCGGCGTCCAAGTCGAGCGCGCGCCGCACTTCGTCGATGCCGTAGGTGTGCGCGTTCTCGAAGCAATTCACCGCGACGATGAACGGGATGTCCCGGCGCTCGAAGAAGTCGATCGACGGGAAGCTGCTGTCCAGTCTTCGGGTGTCGACCAGCACGACGGCGCCGATCGCGCCCTGCGCCAGCTCGTCCCACATGAACCAGAACCGACCCTGGCCGGGCGTGCCGAACAGGTACAGCACGATCTCCGGGCTGATCGTGATGCGGCCGAAGTCCAGCGCGACCGTGGTCGTCGTCTTGCCCTCGACGCCCGCGAGGTCGTCGACGCCGACGCTCGCCTCGGTCAGCAGCTCCTCGGTCTGCAGCGGGGCGATCTCGCTGACCGACTTGACCATCGTCGTCTTGCCGGTGCCGAAGCCACCGGCGATGACGATCTTGACCGGGGTGGGGACGAGCAGTTCTCCGCCTGGCCGCTCAGATTCCACGGACGCCATCCAGCACCGCCTGAAGTAGGTTCCTGTCCGGAATTTCCGCGATCCGTGCGGGATCGCGGATGACGACGTCACCGCGCTGGATGAGGTCGCTCAACAACACCTTCACCACGACGAGCGGCACGTCGAGGTAGGCGGCGACCTCGGCGACGGAGAGCGGGCGCCTGCACAGCTCCATGATCTCCAAGTGCTCCACCGTCAACGACTCCGGGTCGGAGGCGGACGGCATCGCGCGCACCTGGGTCACCAGGTGCAGCTCGGCGGTCACCGGTCGGGTGCGGCCGCGCACCATCGCGTACGGGCGCACCACCGGGCCCGCCGCCTCGTCGTACCACCAGTCGCCGCGGCCGGTCATCAGGACGACCTACGAGCCGAGGGCAGGGGCGGCACTACTTCGACCCGCGGCGCCGAGGAGAGGTAAGTTCCGACTCTTTTCACGAGCATGTTCATCTCGTAGGCGATCATGCCCATGTCGGCGTCCTCCTCCCCGAGCACAGCGAGGCACGCCCCGTGGCCCGCAGCGGTGACGAAGAGGTACGCGTGCTCCATCTCGACGATGGTCTGCCGCACGGCGCCGCCCCCGAACTGCCGTCCCGTCCCTCTGGCGAGGCTCTGGAAGGCCGACGCCATCGCGGACAGGTGGTCCGAGTCGTCCTTCGACAGTCCCGGCGACCGGCCGAGGAGGAGCCCGTCGGCGGAGAGGACCACGGCGTGCCGTGCTCCCACCACTCGACCGACCAGGTCTTCCAACAACCAGTTCAGTTCGTTGTGCTGGCTGTTCATGTCGTTCATGTGGAGATTGCCCCTTCCAGGCTCACGTCATCCACGACGAATCACGGTTCGAGGTCGTTGTCGCTGCGACGAGCCTCGCGCGCGCCCTTTTGGAAGGCGGCCAAGCCCTGACGAGTGCGTTCGGCGGACCGCTCGATCTCGGCCTCCGCGATGGGCGGGGGCGGGGCGAGATGATCGTCCGTCGCGAGTTGGGGCGCCAGGTTCTGCTGGCGACGTCTGCGTGGGAGCTCGGGCCGGTCCCTCGGCGATTCGATCTCCATCTGCACGGTCTCCGGGGCTTCCGGGTCGTCCAGCGGCCATTGGGCTTCCCTCGGCCGCTGGGGCAGCTCCACCTGGGCGATCACGGACGATCGCGGCGCTGCGCTGGTATCTCCGGCGACGTCCGTCTCGGCCTTCGCCCAGAAGTCCTCCACTCCACTGGAAAACTCCACCGATCCTCCGGGAAACCTGGCCTCCTCGGTGAGGTCGCCCTGGCGGGTGACCTCGGAGTGGACCAGGTTGTGCTCGGGCGCCCCGCGCCGCGTCGCCACCTCGGCGGCGTTGGCGGGCTCGACGTTGGACGACGGTCCGGCGATGATCTCGGACGGGATGAGCACCAGCGCGAGCGTGCCGCCGTAGAGCGACTCGCGCAGTTCCACGCGGATCTTGCGCCGGTCCGCGAGGCGAGCCACCACGAACAGGCCGAGGCGCGACTCGCCGCGCAGCGACATGGCGTCGAACTCGGGTGGGTTGGCGAGCATCTCGTTGGCGCGGGCCCGGTCCTCCGGGCTCATGCCGAGGCCGTGGTCCTCGATCTCGACCACGATGCCCTGGGGCACCTGGCTGCTGTGCACCTGGACCTGGGAGCGGGGCGACGAGAACGCCGTGGCGTTGTCGACCAGCTCGGCGATGAGGTGGATCGTGTCGGCGACCGCGCCGCCCACCAGGGCGGTCTCGGGCACCGGGTTCATCTTCACGCGGACGTACTGCTCGGTCTCGGCGACACCGGCGCGCAGGATGTCGATCATGCGCACGGGCTTGCGCCACTGACGGCCGGGCTGCTCGCCCGCGAGGATGATCAGGTTCTCGGCGTTGCGGCGGGCGCGGGTGGCGAGGTGGTCGAGCTGGAACAGGGCGTCCAGCTGGTCCGGGTTCTCCTCCTCGCGCTCCAGCTTGTCGAGGATCTTGAGCTGGCGGTGCACGAGGCCCTGGTTGCGGTGGGCGATGTCGAGGAACACCCGGTTCACGCCGTCGCGGACCTGGCTCTCCTTGACGGCCGCGGCGACGGCGGTGAACTGGGCCGCGTTGAACGCGTCCGCCACCTGCCCGATCTCGTCCCGCCCGTAGTCGAGCGAGGGGACCTCGACCTCCACGTCGACCGGCTCGCCCTTGCGCAGCCGCTCGACGATGTTCGGGAGCCGCTCGTGCGCGAGCTGGAGCGAGTCCTTCTTCAGGCCGATGAGGCGGGTGATCAACGCCTTGTTCACCAGCGTGTGCGAGATCCGCACCGCCAGCATGATGCCGCCGAGCACGACGATCAGGGCGATGAGGCTGCCGATGATGACGAGGATGAACTTGCTGTTGCCGTTCGCGAGACCGATGTCGGACGCGGCGGCCGCCTGCTTGACGGCGAGCGTCACCAGGCCCTCGGACACGGGGGTGATCAGGTTCTGCCACTCCGCGAGGTCGACCCGCGTCGACGCGTCGCCGACCATCCGGTCTTCCAGCTCGGTGAGCTTGCGCCAGGCGTCGGAGGCCTCCAGGTCGCGGTAGAGCGTCTGGACCTCGGGCTCGGCGAACGGCATCGTCGACGTGAGCGACGAGTGGTAGGACCCGACCAGGCCGGAGAACTCCAGGTGGTCGGCGTTCGACAGGTCACCGGCGTTCGTGCCGCCCGCGGCGATCGAGGACGCGCGGGACATCCAGTCCGCCGCGCGGAACAGCTCGGTCGCGTTCAGACCGCCCTGACCGGCCTCGTTGTCCGGGACGATCCGCGCCTGCGTGCCGAACAGCGCGGTGCCCGCGTCGATCACGCCGTTGAAGTAGGCGTAGATGTCGGCCTTGCTGACCCGGCCCGCCTCGATCTGCGCGCGGCGCTGCTGGAGTTCCGCGAGGGTGGCGTTGAGCCGCGAGATGCGGTCGTTCACCTCGGGCGGGGCGCTGCCGGAGAGCTTGTCGAACGCCGCCTTCATCGTGGTGACGGCCTGGTCGACCTGGCGCTGCTGGGCTCTCAGCGGTTCGAGGTCGGGCGAGCTGACGCTGAGCGCGGTCATGGAGAGCTGCCGTTCGCGCTGGATCGCCACGAACGTGTTCACCGCCGGGATCGACGCGTCCTTGACGCTCGACGCGACGGCGCGGATGTAGAAGCCGTCGAAGACGGTGTACGACGAGAAGGCGAACCACATCACCAGCAGGATGACACTGGGCACGACGACCACGCCCGTGAGCCGGGACCTGATTGTCGTGTGGTCGGTCTCCGTTTTGCTCTTCTGCTTCACAGCGCTCCGCAGCTTCGTGAATCTGGTTTTGCCAGGGCAGGCGCTGCACGTGAGATCCGCCAGCGGCCACGACATTCGTTTGGCCACGAAACGGTAACACTGAAGATCATCATTACCAAGAGACAGCGATCACTCGCACGGCGCGTGCGAGAGGGTACCCATTCGTGTGACACATGGGAACACGGGGCCGACGTGGAATCCCTGAATTGGGAACGCCGACCCCGTCCACCTCCTGCTTTACCTCCCGTTACGACTCACGGCTTGGGGATCGCGACGGCGTTATATGTCGTGTCCGGCGTGGGCGGCGTGGAGAACCGCGCGTTCGGCAGGTAGAGCCTGCCGCCGAACGAGGCGACGGTCGTCGGCACGTCAAACCGAGGATCGGTCACCTTTTGCACGAGCCGACCACTGGTTCCCCTGCGGTCCACCGCGAACTCGGCCACGGTGTTCAGGCGGTTCTGCACCACGTAGAGCGACCGGCCGACGACCAGCAGGCCGTCCCCGTTGGTCAACAACTCGCCACCGAGATCGACCTCTTTCGTCGCCCCCGTGGAGGGGTCGACGCGGAACAACTTGCCCGTGTTGCTCTGCACGATGAGCAGCGCGCGACCGTCCGGGGTCTCCGCGATGCCGTTCGCGTTGTTAACACCGGGTGTCAGGACGAAGTCGCCGGTCAACGGCACCGCGACCGCTTCGGTGGGCAACGAACCACCGCGCCCCAGTGCCAGTTTGTAAAGCACCGACTTACGCGAATCCGTGTACCAGACCGCCTTGTCCGTCACGACGACGTCGTTGACGAAAGTGTCGGCGTCCGGCGAGAACTGGTAGCTCTTCAGGATCGCCCCGGAACGAGCGTCGACCACTCGACCATTCCCCGCCCCGCCGCCGGAGACGAACAGCCGTTCCCGCGAGTCGATCTTCAACCCGACCGACGGTGTGCCAGGCCCGGCGCTGAACACGGAACCGGTTCCGGTGCGCAGGTCGACCCGGTAGATCGACCCGTCCCCGCGCGACCCGAAGTACGCCGTCGGCTTGGAGCCGATGGCGATGCCCTCGGGCAGAAAACCATTGGGAAGCGCGAACTCCGTCGGGAACGCACGACCGTGGTCCGCCACCGCGGGTACCGCGCTCACCAGCGATAGACCGAGTACGACGGCAGCCATCACGCCGAATTTGCGAGACATGCCCCAACTCCTGTCGTTTGTGCGGTTTGTGCCCGCACGCAGGAGTCTTTCGCAGTGACGGTGGCTGAACCACCGCTCTTCAGCAAACCGACAGGTCGAATGGAGATCACATCACCATAAGAGATGCGAATAACCTTCATGGCCTAATCACATGATGGCACATGCATCAGCCCCCGAAGCGATTGGCCTTCACAGCGCCCACGAAAGCAGCAAAACCCCGCCGCCCAACAGCAAGAACAGCCCCAGAGGGATCCTTCGAGTCCCGCACCAGCCCGGCGTACGCCACCTCGACGCACTCGCCCTGACTCACGCTGCGACTCGACTTACGCCAGGAGACTGCGACCTCGACGCACGCCCCCTGGCTGACACTCCGGCTCGACTTGCGCCACTGGATCTCACTCATCGCGCTCCCCCTAGCCACTACAAGCTCTCGGCGGCCTCCGCGATCAGCTCCAGCGACTCCTCGGGGCTCATCGCGAGTCTCCACATGCCCTCGAACCTGAGGTTACACAGCTCGCGATCACTCGGGCGCTCCATGTACTGCCCTTGCATGAAGTTCTCCACGTACACCACATCGACGTGCTGCTCGTGCGGAAAGGACATCAGCGTGAAGGTCGACCCCATCCCCGGATAGGCCCCCTGGCTGAACGGCATGATCCGAATCTCGACGTTCGACAACTCGGTCAGCGCCATCAGGTGCAACAACTGCGCCCTCATCACCGCGGGCCCACCCACCACCGACCGGGTGATCGCCTCGTTGAACACGGCTCGCACCCGCAGTGGATCCTTCTCGTGCAGCCGCGCCTGCCTCTCAGCCCTCAGCACCTCCTGCTGCGCCAGGATCACCTCCACCCGTTCAAGATCATCGGCCCGGATGGTCGCCCTCGTGTACTCCGGGATCTGGAGCAGCCCCGGCAGCAGGTCGAACCGGAAGATCCGCAACAACGAGGCCTCGAACTCCAACTCGATGTAGTCCAGCGCGGCGTCGAACAGCAGCCCACCTTCAACCCCGTCGATCAGCCGCTGCTGCTTCGCGTAGACCGCGTCGCCGTAGAGCTTGTCCCGCTCGGGCCCCGACACCTGGTAGGCGAACCCGGCAGCCATCACGTCCACGGGGTTGATGGGCCGCACAGCGTTCTCCATCATCGAAATCTTCGCGTTGGAGCACCGCATCAACCGCCCGGCCTCCACCAAACTCAAATCCCTCCCCCGCCGCCACTTCCGCAACGTCCGCCCAATGGCCCGCTCGATCATGGAGGCTTGAAAGTCGCTCACCCACCCAACTCTAAAGCCGAATCCCCACGACACCACTACCACGATGGTGTGGGGACAACCGTTAAAACCCCGTTCCCCGTGGTTAACAACACCCCCTAAGCGCCATCCTCGACCCGTGCTCGATTTCCGCTGGCAACCGGCCCACGGCGGCCGCCACGTCATCTCCCAGGACCTCCTACCAGGCGACGAGGGCCACACCTTCTGCGGCCTTGACCTGCAAGTACCCCGCCAACGAAACACCAAGACGGAGTGGCTCTGGCCCACCTGCCAACAGTGCTACGACACCGCGAAGACCCGCACATGATCAAGGAAGACCGCGAACTACTAGCGGAACTGAAACACGTCACCACCCACGTAACGGATTTCCTCATAGCCACCCTGGGCGCCACCCCGGTAAACCCGGACTCCCAACGCGAACTAGCCGACCACCTTTTGACCACCGGCCAATTACTACTCGACCACACAAATGCCGGGCACATCATCAACGGCTACATCAACGGCTGCGTCACACCAACAGCCGGCGCGCTTCCGAGACGTCCGCGCGGGCAGGCTGGCGGGTATGGAGTGGATCAAAGGACCGGTCGGACCGGGTGCTGAGCGACGTGTGACCAGGGCGGGCCTGAAGACCGTGTTGGTGCTCGTGCCGCACGTGGTGGCTGGCACGCGGCTGGTGGACGTGCTGCCGGTGTTGGAGGGGGACCTGCGCGTGCAGGTGGTGTTCGCGGTGCCGGACTGGGACGGGGCGTGGCACGGGACCGAGGAGTTCGTCCGCGGGTTGGGCGGGGTGGTGCTGCCCTGGCGGCAGGCGGTGGCCGAGCGGTTCGACCTGGTGCTCGCCGCCAGCCACCGCGGTGTCGACCGGGTGCGGGGGCCGGTGCTGGTGCTGCCGCACGGCGTGGGGGCGTTGAAGTCGCGGACGCGCCCGTGGCGGTCGCACGGGCTGGCGCGGGAAGCGCTGGTGCGCAACGGTCGCGTGGTCGCGGCGGCCATCGTGGTGGCGCACGAGGGTGAACTGGCCGTGCTGCGGGAGTCCTGCCCGGAGGCCGTTCCCGCGGCCGTGGTCGGCGGAGACGTGTGCCTGGACCGGATGGTCGCGAGCCTGCCCCACCGCGAGCACTACCGCCGCGCGCTGGGCGTCGAGCGGGAGCTGATCACGGTCTGCTCGACGTGGACGCCGCAGTCGGTGTTCGGCGCGCACCCGGAGGTGTTCCGGCGGTTGCTGGACGAACGGGCCGACAAGCGGACGCGCGTGGCGGCGGTGCTGCACCCCAACACCTGGGCCGTGCACGGGCCGTGGCAGGTGCGGTCGTGGTTGGCGGACTGCCTGCGCGACGGGCTGCTGCTGGTCCCGCCCGAGGAGGGGTGGCGGGCGGCGGTGGTGGCGAGCGACGTGGTGCTGGGCGACCACGGGTCGACCACGCAGTACGCGGCGGCGATCGGTCGGCGGATCGCGCTGGTCCCGTTCCCCGACGTGCGCGCGGGCAGTCCGGCCGACGTGCTGGCCCGGCGCGCGACGGTGCTCGACCTCTCCCGGCCGCTGCTGCCGCAGCTCGACGCGGCGCACGGCGGACACGAGGTGCTCGTCGAGTCGATCACGTCCCGACCGGGGTCGGCGGCGGCCGTTCTCCGGTTGACGATTCACCGGATGCTGGGTCTCGACGAACCGGTGCGGCCCGTGGAGGCGGTTCCCGTTCCGCTCCTCCACGCCGCTGGGTTCGGGATGGAAACCCATGTGGCTCAAGGGCTTTCGTCAGACCGCGCGTTCTACGGCGTCGGCGGCCGGCGGGCCTTAAATCGGCTTCAAGTCGGTGCCGATTCACCAACCGTGAGGGAATCGTGAAACACCAGGCCACACCCCCCGCACACCCCGTTGGTCCAGAAATCCGAAGATAACGGACCGATAACGACGGGATCGCGGAGGAGCATCGGCACGGCATTGGTACGTATGCCCCAGTGTCCACCGCCGTCAGGCGGCCGGGGTTCGAAGCGCTCTGCGCGTACCAAACGACGAGGTGACACATCACATGACGCGTTCCCAGGGACGGCACACCTTCTCCCGCCGCGCGAAGCTGACAGCGGGAATGACCGGATTGGCACTCACGGTTGGTCTGGCCGTCGCGTTCACCACCACCGGGGACCAGGGGGAGGCCAAGGCCGATGGCGCGGACAAATCGCTGTTCGTCGACATCACCAAGGTCAAGCCCAACGTCAAGACCCCGAAGGCGCAGCAGGACGCGACCACCGGCACGTTCACGGTCGACTGCGGTCTGAACGAGAACAAGCACTTCAACGGGGACAACTTCATCGCGGCGCCCGGCGTGAACAACGGCGCGGAGCACCTCCACGACTACGTCGGCAACCTCACGACCGACGCGAACTCCAGCAACCAGAGCCTCCAGGCTGGTGGCACCACCTGCGCGAACGGTGACAAGTCCGCCTACTTCTGGCCGGTCATCCGGATCGACAAGGGCGAGGCGGAGGCCGCCGCCGCGGACAACGCCGCCGGGCAGAAGAACGGCCAGGCCGCCAAGGACAAGGCCGCCGCCGACTCGGCCGCCGCCGACCCCAGCGCGGCCGCCCCCAGTTCGGCCGCCGCCGACCCGAACGCCAAGCAGCAGAAGAACGGCCAGAACAACCAGCAAGGCAACAACCAGCAGGGCAACAACCAGCGCAACGGCCAGAACAACGGGCAGAACAACCAGAACGACAAGCCCCAGGGCCTCCAGCGCGACAACAACGACCAGAACGGCAACCAGCGCAACGGCCAGAACAACAACAACCAGCAGCAGAACAAGCAGGGCCAGAACAACAAGGACCAGAACGCCGACGCGGGCAACGGCCAGGCGGGCGCGGACGTGGCCCAGAACGAGGCCAACCTGGGCAAGGACGCCGCGATCGACCTCCCCGGCAACGACGGCGTGATCCAGGAGCCGAAGGCCGCCGACATCACCTTCCGGGGCAGCCCGGTCGGCGACGTCGTGGCGATGCCGAAGTTCCTCAAGATCCTCTACGGCGACGCCAAGCGCTCCATCAACGGCGACAAGAACACCAAGGCGTCCTGGACCTGCGCGGGCTTCGAGGACAAGGTGCTGACCGACAAGTACCCGATCTGCCCGAACGGCGCCAACGTCAAGCGCATCCACGACTTCCCCGGTTGCTGGGACGGCAAGAACACCGACAGCGCCAACCACCGCGACCACGTCGCGTTCGCCGACGCCAACGGCAAGTGCCAGAACGGTTTCAAGGCGATCCCGCAGCTGCGCATCACGCTGACCTACGACATCCCGGCCGACGTGCAGCAGAACGCGCAGTACAAGGTCGACTCGTTCCCGGCCGAGAAGCACGACCCGCTGACCGACCACGACGACTTCGCGAACGTCATGTCCGACCAGATCATGAACCGGCTCGTCGACTGCATCAACAGCAACAAGACCTGCAAGGAGTAGGCATGATCGAGGCGCACTACTCGGTGGCCGTGACGGGCGACCGCGGGTGGCTCGGCCAGGTCGACGAGCTGCGCCGGGGCGACGACGTCCAGCGCCTGCTGGACCGGCTCACCGATCCGCGCAGCGACAACGCGCTGCTGATCCACACCGACCGCCCCACCTTGGACTCCGGGTACCCGGACCACGAGGTGACGGTCGGGGTGCGGGGTGACCGGGGCGCGATCCTGTTCACCGACAGCGTCACCGGCACGTGGGTGACGCTCGGCGAGGGCCCGCCCCAGCGGACCGTCTACGCGGGGATCGAGTTCCCCACGCACTGCGAGATCCCCGTGCCGACGCTGGCCGTGGCCATCGAGGAGTTCCTCGTGACCGGTCAGCGGCCGACGAGAGTGCCGTGGCAACAGGCCCGGTGACGTCCCCCGTCGCCGGAAGCGCCGTGGAGGGGCCCGCCCTGTACGGGTTCCTCCGCGGTGGTCACGGGATCGCGAGTCCCGCGGACCGCAGCGACTCCTCGACGCGCAGCCGTTCCAGTTCGCGGTCCATGCCCTCGGGCAGGTAGCCCAGCCGGTGTTCGACCTCCACGGCCCGGCACGCCTGCACCAGCAGCGCGTCGTACGCCTGCCGGGCGCCGCGGCGGCGCACCACGGGGGTGCCGGACTCGAACTCCGCCAGCACCCGGTGCACGCGCCGCAGATCGGCCGACACCTGTTCGATCGACGGCCCGCCGGGCACGACCGGCGCTCGGCGCTTGATCTTCCGCGCCACCTTCGGGGCCGTGATGGCGACCCAGCCCAGCACCACCGGCGTGGCCACCACGACGGCGTAGAGAACCAGGTTCTGGACCGGGACCTCGGCCATACCGGAAATGCTACGGCGTTCCGGACCCCGAGTGCAGGGCCAAGTAGAGGTCCACCCGGACGGCGAACGACCCCAGGTCCACGCCCAGCAGCTCCTCCACCCGCCCGATCCGGTAGCGCAGGGTGTTCACGTGGACGTGCAGCTTCGCGGCGGCGGTCGTCCACGAGCCCGAGTCGTCGAGGAACACCCGCAGCGTGCCCACGAGGTCCGTGCCGTGCTCGGCGTCGTAGTCCAGCACCGCGCCCAGCAGCCGTCGCCGCACCGACGCCCGCAACTCCTCCGGCACCCCGGCCAACAACAGCTGGTGCAGCGCGATCTCCTCGCCCGCCACCACGCACGTGCGCCCGGCCCGCGACTCCCCCAGCCGCCGCGCGTGCGACGCCTCCTCCAGCGCGCCGCGCAGTCCGGCCACGCCGACCGGTGAGCTGATCCCGACCAGCAGCCGGGTCGAGTCCAGGCCGGGTTCCAGTGTCCGCAACGCCTTCCGCGCCGTCTCCGCCACCTGCTCGACGTCCGCGGGCGTCACGGCGAACACCTCGGGCCCGATCGTCGCGACCAGGGCGCGGGGCGCGATCCGCGCGACCAGCTCCTCCAGCACGGCGGCCGCGAGGTCGACGCGGCGGTCGGACGCCGACAGCGCCAGCACCCGCAGCGGCGCGTCCGGGTCGAAGCCCGCCGCCGACATCCGCGACCGCAGCTCCCCCGGCCCCGCAGACCCGTCCAGGACCAGCCGCAGCAGCGGTCCGGCGGCCCGGTTCTCGATCGCCCGGCCCTGCGCGATCCGCGACCGCTCCAGCGCCACGAGGCTGGCCAGCTCGGCTGCGACCTCGTCGTGCGCCAGGTCGCCCGCGACGACGAGGATCCACCCGGTGAGCCTGCCGCCGCCGCGGTCGGCCACCGGCAGCAGCGTCGTGCCGCGCACGACCTTCGGCAGCCGGTCCGCGCGCAGGAAGTCGCGGACGAGCGCGGCGGGCTGGTCGACCTCGGCGCCCGCCACGAGCCTCCCGGTGGTGGACAGCACCGAGCAGCTCGCGCCCAGCTCCCGCGCACCGGCCTCCACCAGCGCGGGCAGGCCCTCGGCGACGACGGTCAGCAGCCGCCGGTGCCGTCCGAGCATGGTCCCCGCGTCGCCGACCCGCTCGGCGGCGAGTTCGAGCACGACGCGTTCGGTGATGGTCGCGAACGACAGGTCGACCGGCACCTCCAGCAGCGGCACGCCGTGCCGGGCGCACGCCTCCACCAGCGTCGACGGCAGCTCGCGTGCCTCCGGTTCGCTGGCCGCCAGCGCCGCCACGCCAGCGTGCGCGAGCGACGACACGAACACCTCGCAATCTGCGGCTTCCCGATGCCACAGCAGTCCGGACAGCACCAGCTCGCCCCCGGAGAGGTACCGTGCCGGATCAGGTAGTTCGGTGCCGTAGAGCCTGGTCACAGGCCGGTCGAGCAGCTCGTCGCCGGACCTCAGGCGCAAGCGCAGCTCCGGCATCCCGAGCAGGGCGCGCACCAGCACCACGTCCACCTCCTCGTCCGATCGGGTTTGTAGGAAAGCACAAAAGCACTGCCTGTAGGAGCCTTGGGTTCATGCGCGGGGCCGTAGCAGTCGACCGGCCCCGCTCTGTGTACTGGCTCACACACCGATTGGAGGGCGAGTGACGATCTCCACCCACGTGCTGGACGCGCAGCGCGGCCGACCCGCCACCGGGCTCGCCGTGCGGCTCGAACGCGCGGACGGGACGCTCGTGTCGGCCGGGGAGACCGGCGCGGACGGCCGGATCACCGGCTGGGACGCCACCGAGGTCGGCGTCTACCGGCTGGTGTTCGACACCGGGCCGATCGCGCCGTTCTTCCCCGAGGTCGTGCTGACGTTCCACGTCGCCGACCCGGCCGAGCACTACCACGTGCCGCTGCTGTTGTCCCCGTTCGCGTACTCGACCTACCGAGGCAGCTGATGGATTTCCTCCGCCCCGACACCTTCGCCGAAGCGCTGGCCGTGAAGGCAGACCGGCCGGACGCCGTGCCGATCGCCGGTGGCACGGACGTGATGGTCGAGCTGAACTTCGACCACCGCAGGCCGTCGTCGCTGCTGGACCTGACCCGCGTCGCCGAGCTGCGCGAGTGGTCGACCGTCGACGGGAAGCTCCGCGTCGGCTCCGGCGTGCCGTACGCGCGGATCATCGAGCAGCTCGGCGCGCAGCTGCCCGGTCTCGCGATGGCGTCCCGCACGGTCGGGTCGCCGCAGATCCGCAACCGCGGCACCGTCGGCGGCAACCTCGGCGCGGCCTCCCCCGCGGGCGACACGCACCCCGTGCTGCTGGCGGGCGACGCCGTCGTCGAGGTCGCCTCCACGCGCGGCACCCGGATGATCCCGGCCGCCGAGTTCTACCTGGGCGTGAAGCGCAACGCGCTGGAGCCGGACGAGCTGATCGCGGCCGTGCACCTGACGCCCTCGCCGGGCCCGGAGCAGTTCGCGAAGGTCGGCACGCGCAACGCCATGGTCATCGCGGTGTGCTCGTTCGCCATCGCCCTGCACCCCGCCGAGAAGCGGGTCGGCGCGGCCGTGGGCTCGGCCGCCCCGACGCCCCGGCACGCCACGGCCGCCGAGGAGTTCCTGGCGGGCGAACTGGACTGGGACGCGCCGAAACCGCTGCTGGACTCGGTGAAGCGCCGGTTCGGCGAGCTGGTCGCCGAGGCCGCGAGCCCGATCGACGACGTGCGCGGCAGCGCCGCGTACCGCAAGCACGCACTGGCCGTGCTCGCCCGGCGGACGCTGGGCTGGGCGTGGCAGGACCACCTGGACGAGGAGGCTCGCGCATGCGCGTGACCGTGACCGTGAACGGCGAGCAGCGGCAGGCCGACGACGTGTGGGAGGGCGAGAGCCTCCTCTTCATGCTGCGCGAGCGGCTGGGTCTGCCGGGCTCGAAGAACGCCTGCGAGCAGGGCGAGTGCGGTTCCTGCACGGTGTACCTGGACAGCGTCCCGGTGTGCTCGTGCCTGGTGGCCGCGGGCCAGGCGCAGGACCGCGAGGTGCGCACGGTCGAGGGCCTGGCCGAGGGCGACCGGCTCGACCCGGTGCAGGAGGCGTTCGTCGAGGCGGGCGCGGTGCAGTGCGGGTTCTGCACGCCCGGCCTGGTCGTGGCGGCGCACGACCTGCTCGACCGCGTGCCGAAGCCCAGCGACCCGGAGATCCGCGAGGCGTTGGCCGGGAACCTGTGCCGCTGCACCGGGTACGAGAAGATCCTGGACGCCGTGCGGCTCGCGGCGGCTCGCCGATGATCACCGTCATCGACCGGGTCGCGGTGTCCACTGTGGACGCTGTCGGCACCGAGCACCTCTACGGGCACGTGGTCGTGGAGGGCGACACGATCACGTCCGTCGGCGCGGGCCCCGCTCCCGCGCAGCAGGGCCCGCACACCTACGTCGACGGCTCCGGCTGCCTGCTCACGCCGGGCCTGGTCAACACACACCACCACCTCTACCAGTGGGCCACCAGGGGTTTCGCGCAGGACGCGACCCTGTTCGAGTGGCTGACCGAGCTGTACCCGGTGTGGCGCGGCCTGGACGCGGGCGTCACGCACGCCGCCGCGTCCGCCGGCCTGGCCCGGCTCGCGGTCACCGGCTGCACGACCGCCGCGGACCACCACTACGTGTTCCCCCGCGAGGGCGGCGACCAGTTCGACGCGCTCGTCGGCGCGGGCAGGCGGATCGGCATCCGGTTGCACGCCATCCGCGGGTCGATGGACCGCGGCCGGTCGCACGGCGGGCTGCCGCCGGACAACCTGGTCGAGGAGACCGAGGCCGCGCTGACCGCCACCGAGAAGGCCGTCGACGACTACCACGACCCGGCGCGCGACGCGCTGGTCCGCGTGGCCGTCGGTCCGTGCTCGCCGTTCTCCGTGAGCCCCGAGCTGATGACCGGCGCGGCGGAGTTGGCCCGCCGCAAGGGGGTCCGCCTGCACACCCACCTCGCCGAGACCGTCGACGAGGAGGAGCAGTGCCAGGCCGAGAACGGCTGCACGCCCACCGAGTACGCCGAACGCCTCGGCTGGCTCGGCGACGACGTGTGGCTCGCGCACACCGTGCACCTGTCCGGCGACGCCGTGAAGCGGCTGGGCGCGACGGGCACCGGGTCCGCGCACTGCCCGACGTCGAACGGTCGGCTGGGCACGGGCATCGCGCCGGTGCGCGACCTGCTGGACGCGGGCGCGCCCGTGGGCCTCGGGGTCGACGGGGCGGCGTCGAACGAGGACGGTGGGCTGGTCGCGGAGCTGCGCCAGTCCGTGATGCAGGCGCGGCAACGCGGTGGGCCGAAGGCGATGACGTTCCGGCAGGCGTTGTGGCTGGCCACGATGGGTGGCGCCCGCTGCCTCGGCCGCCAGGACGAGATCGGCTCGATCGAGCCGGGCAAGCTCGCCGACCTGGCGCTGTGGCGGCTCGACGGCGTGGACCACGCGGGCATCACCGATCCCGTGGCGGCACTGGTGTTCGGCCCGCAACCGCCGTTGAGGCTGCTGCTGGTCGGCGGTCGGACCGTGGTGTCCGACGACGAACTCCGCACCGCGCCCGCCGACGACCTGGCCCGTGAACTCAAGGCTGCTAGCGCGAAGCTGATCGAGGTATCCGCATGAGTCTCACCCCCGCAGAACTCACCTCCAGCGTCACCGGGGGCATCGGCACGAGCCCCCAGCGCCCGGACGGCAACCTCAAGGTGCGCGGCGAGTTCGCCTACGCGTCGGACCTGTGGCACGAGGACATGATCTGGGGTTCGACGCTGCGCAGCCCGCACCCGTACGCGCGGATCGTGTCGATCGACCTGACCGAGGCGTTGAAGGTGCCCGGCGTGTACGCCGTGCTGACGCACCAGGACGTGCCCGGCTCCAACCTGTACGGCCTGGAGCACAAGGACCAGCCCGTGCTCGCGGTCGACGTCGTGCGCTACCAGGGTGAGGCGGTCGCGCTCGTCGGGGCCGACCACCCGGAGACCGCGACGCGCGCGATGAAGCGCATCAAGGTCGAGTACGAGGTCCTGGAACCCGTGGTGGACATGGAAACCGCGGCCGACGACACCCCGTTGCACCCCGGCGGCAACCTGGTGCGGCACGTGCCGATCCGGCGCGGCGACCAGGCCCCGACCGCCGACGTCGTGGTGACCGGCCGGTACGAGGTCGGCATGCAGGACCAGGCGTTCCTCGGCCCGGAGTCCGGTCTCGCGGTGCCCGCCGAGGACGGCGGCGTCGACCTCTACATCGCCACGCAGTGGCTGCACGTCGACCAGGGCCAAGTCGCGTCGGCGCTCGGGATGCCGCTGGACAAGGTGCGGCTCACGCTGTCCGGCGTCGGCGGCGCGTTCGGCGGCCGGGAGGACCTGTCGATGCAGGTCCACGCGTGCATGCTGGCGCTGCACACCCGCAAGCCGGTGAAGATGGTCTACAACCGCGAGGAGTCGTTCTACGGCCACGTGCACCGGCACCCGGCCGTGCTGCACTACGAGCACGGCGCCACCCGTGACGGGAAACTGGTGTACGTCAAGGCGAGGATCTTCCTCGACGGCGGCGCGTACGCGTCCAGCACCGGCGCGGTCGTCGCGAACGCCGCCACGCTCGGCGTCGGCCCGTACGAGGTCGACAACGTGACAGTCGACTGCTACGGCGTGTACACGAACAACCCGCCGTGCGGCGCGATGCGCGGATTCGGGGCCGTGCAAGCGGGTTTCGCCTACGAGTCCCAAATGGACAAGCTGGCCGAGGCGCTCGGCGTGGACCCGGTCGACCTGCGGATCGCGAACGCGATGACCGAGGGCTCGGTCATGCCGACCGGCCAGGTCGTCGACTCAGCGGCCCCGGTGGCGCAGCTGTTGAAGCTGGTGAAGGACAAGCCGATGCCGCCCGTGGCCACGACCGTGGACCTGCGCTCGATGCCCGGCGGCGTCTCGAACACCACCCACGGCGAAGGTGTCGTGCGTGGCGTCGGCTACGCCGTCGGCATCAAGAACGTGTGCTTCTCCGAGGGCTACGACGACTACTCGACCGCCCGCGTGCGCGTCCAGGTCATCAACGGCGAACTCGTCGCGCTCGCCCACACGGCGGCGTGCGAGGTCGGCCAAGGCCTGGTGACGATCATGCAGCAGATCGTGCGGACCGAACTCGGCGTGCAGCGCGTGACGATCCTGCCGATGGACACCACCATCGGCAACGGCGGCTCCACGTCGGCGTCGCGGCAGACCTACGTCACCGGCGGCGCGGTGAAGGCGGCCTGCGCGGCCGTGCGCGACAAGCTGGCCAAGCTCGCGAGTGGGCGGGAACTGTCCGAAGTGGACCTGGTGGAGCTGCTCGGCGACGACGTGGTCGACGAGACGGTCGAGTGGCGGCACCGCGCGACCGAGCCGATCGACCCGGAAACGGGGCAGGGCAACGCGCACGTGCAGTACGGCTTCGCGGCGCACCGCGCGGTCGTCGACGTGGACGTGGAGCTCGGCCTGGTGAAGGTGGTCGAGCTGGACTGCGCGCAGGACGTGGGCAACGCCCTCAACCCGCAGGCGGTGCTGGGCCAGATCCAGGGCGGATCGGCGCAGGGTCTGGGGTTGGCGGTCATGGAGGAGATCCAGACCGCGGGCGGCAAGGTGCGCAACCCGTCGTTCACCGACTACCTGATCCCGACCGTCCTCGACATGCCGCCGATGAGCATCGACGTGCTCGAACTGGCCGATCCCCACGCGCCCTACGGCGTCCGGGGCGTGGGCGAGCCGCCGACGATCTCGTCCACCCCGGCCATCGTGGCCGCCATCAGGGCCGCGACCGGCCTGGCGCTCACCCGTGTCCCGGTCCGACCAGAGCACATCACCCAGACCTAGTCACCCCTCCCGTCCCGCCGCGGCCTTTTCCGGCCGCGGCGCGGACGAGCACGCCCAAGGAGCACTCATGACCACGTCCCTGCACGCCGACCAGGCCTGGCTGCGCGACGCGATCGACCTGGCCACGCGCAACGTCGCCGACGGCGGCGGCCCGTTCGGCGCGGTGATCGTCCGCGCGGGCGAGGTGATCGCCACGGGCACCAACCAGGTCACGCCGCTGCTCGACCCGACCGCGCACGCCGAGGTCGTCGCGATCCGCGCGGCCTGCCAGACGATCGGCGACTTCAAGCTCACCGGGTGCGTACTGGTGTCGTCGTGCGAGCCGTGCCCGCTGTGCCTCTCGGCCGCCCTGTGGGCGCGGGTGGACCGGGTGGTGTTCGCCGCCGACCGCCACGACGCCGCCGCGGCCGGGTTCGACGACCGCGAGTTCTACGAGCTGTTCGGCAAGCCCAGGGAGGACTGGAGCCTGCCCGTCGACCGGGTCAGCACCGACGTGGACAACGCGCCCTTCAGCGCCTGGCTGTCCCGCGCCGACCGCGTCGACTACTAGGAAGACCTGGTGCCGACCGGGGCACCGAAAAGAAAACGCGTTCGACGGGACCGAGGCCGGCAAGCACGGGCCCCGCCGAACGCGCCCACCGGCACGGGAAGGACGTCATGACCCAGCTAAGGAATGACATCCCCGCACGAACACCCCTCGACCGGTACTTCCGCGTCGGTGAACGCGGGAGCACCCTCGGCCGCGAGGTGCGCGGTGGGATCACCACCTTCGTGGCGATGTCGTACATCGTATTGCTCAACCCGCTGATCCTCGGCGCGTCCGCCGACATCACCGGCGCCCGCCTGTCGACCGAGCAGCTCACGACCGCCACGGCGCTGGCGGCGGGCGTGATGACGATCCTGATGGGCGTCGTCGGCAACGCCCCGTTGGCGTTGGCCGCGGGGCTCGGGGTGAACGGCGTGGTCGCGTTCCAGATGGCCCCGACCATGACGTGGGCGCAGGCGTTCGGCCTGGTGGTGCTCGAAGGCGTCTGCATCGTCGTCATGGCGGTGTCCGGCGTCCGGGAGCGGATCATCAACGCCATCCCGGCCCCGTTGAAGATCGCCATCACCGTGGGCATCGGCCTCTACATCGCGTTCGTCGGCCTGGTCAGCGCCGGTTTCGTCACCCGAACCCCGGACGCCGCCCACTCCACCGTGCCCGTGCGGATGGGCGTCGACGGCCACCTCGTGGGTTGGCCGATCGTCGTCTTCGCGGTAGGCCTGCTGCTCATGATCGTCCTGATGAGCCGCGGCGTGCCCGGTGCGGTCCTGATCAGCATCGGGACGGCGACGGTGCTCGCCATCGTGGTGAACTCCCTCTTCCACGTCGAGGGGTGGGGCCTGGTCGAGCCGACCGTGCCCGACAGCATCGTCGCCGCCCCCGACTTCGGCCTGTTCGGCCGGATCGACCTGTTCGGCGGCTTCGCCTCGGCGGGCGCGATCAGTGCGACGGTCTTCCTGTTCACGCTCGTGCTCTCGGGGTTCTTCGACGCCATGGGCACCATCACCAGCGTCTCCGACGAGGCCGGGCTCACCAAGGACGGCAAGGTCGAGGGCATGGGCCGCATCCTGCTGGTCGACGGTGCCGGAGCCATCGCGGGCGGCATCACCGGCTCCTCCCCGAACACCGTGTTCCTGGAGTCGGCGGCAGGCGTGGGCGAAGGCGCACGAACCGGCCTGGCCAGCATCGTGACCGGCACCCTCCTCACCGCCACGCTGCTGTTCACCCCACTGGCAGCGGTAGTCCCGGCTCAAGCAGCCGCCCCGGCCTTGGTCGTGATCGGCGGCCTCATGATGGCCCAGGTCCGCCGCATCCCGTGGCAGGACACCGACTACACCATCCCGGTGTTCCTGACGGCGGCCCTGATCCCGTTCACCTACTCCATCACGAACGGCATCGGCGCGGGCTTGATCTCCTACGTCCTCATCAAGCTCTGCAAGGGCCAGTGGCGCGAGATCGGCTGGCTCATGACGGTCATCGCCGGTCTCTTCGTCGTCTACTTCGGCGTCGAGGCCATCACCGCAGTCCTACGCTGACCAGGAGACCCCATGACCTTGATCTTCCTCAACGGCGGCGGCATGCGCGGCGGCCCACTCCACGGCGAACTGCAAGGCACCCCCATGCTCTACCAGGCGACCAGCGCACCGAAGTACCGGTACTTCTCCGTAGGCGACCGCTTCCCAGCCATGCACGCCTCAGGAACGGGGACGGTCAAAGGCGAGGTCTACGACCTCCCCCTCACCATCCTGCGCGACCACCTACTCCCCTCAGAACCCCCGGAGCTGGAGCTGGGTGTGATCGAACTCTCCGACGGCGCGGCCTGCCTCGCCACCATCCTCAGACCCAACTACCTCACCAGCCCGGACCTGGTCGACATCACCCACATAGGTGACTGGCACGCCTACCTGACCCAGCAAAAGAGCGGCTGAACGTATCAGCCACCCTCCTCCCCACTCTTCCCAGATGAGGACCTCCCCGCTGGGGGTGGAGAGGACCGCGGACGTGGGGTGGTCGGGCCAGCAGGGGGCTCCCCGACCACCCACTTCCGTCAAGGACACAGCCAACAAACTGTCGTACCCCACCGCTAGAGTGGAATTCGGGGGCTCCCGGAGCCGATGAACGGTCCGTTCACCTGAAACTTCGCCAGCAACCAGAACTGTCGTACCCCTGGACTAGTGTGGATTTCGGGGGTTCCCAGGACGCGTGAACGGTCCGTTCACCCAGACCGCCGCCAAGCTGACCAAAACTGTCAGACCCCTCGACTAGCGTGTGAATCGGGGGGGCCTCACGACCAGGCGACCCCCGCCACCGCATACCCCCAAACGCAAAAAAGCCCGGTGGGGGACTCCAGAACTGGAGTCCCCCACCGGGAAAGATTGCCCCGCGGTGACCTACTCTCCCACAC
>NZ_JBHYHC010000065.1:21413-50139 GCF_042738955.1 Umezawaea sp. NPDC059074 | reverse complement strand
CCATCGGGATCCCGCACCAACTCAGGCGAGGCAACAGGCAGGGACGGATACGACGGCAACCGCACAACAGCCGCATCAACCTTCCCCCCACCCAACAGTTCCACCAACACATCCCCGTCAACAGCGAACGGATGCCCCCCACCTTCCCGCCGCACGTTCCCACTGACCCGCCCAACAGCCACCACATCCCGCGAAGACCGCCCAACCACCGCACTTCCAGTCCCGAGACCCCCGTCCTCCGCTCCCGCACCGCTTTCGACACGGGGGCGGTTGTCTGGCTGGGATGGGTGGTCAGCTGCGGGGAGTGGGGTGAGGGGGGAGATGGACTCGCCGGCGGCCTGGGACGGGTGTTGGCCTGGTGGCAGCGGGAGAGTGATGTCAGAGCCGTTGTCGGGCTCGGGTGGCGATGGCGGGGTCGAGGCGGAAGTGCTGTTCGGTTGGCCTAGGTGCGTGGAGATAGGCGTGGCCGTGTTGTCGTCCACGTCGGCCGGCGGGGGTGCCGTTGCGGCGTGGTCCGGGGCGGGACGGGTGGCGGACGGGTGAGATGACGCTCCGTCATCGGGAGCAGTACCGCTGAGGTTTGTGCCTGCGTCGGCCTGGGGGTCGGCCGGCCCCGGCGTCGCTTCGCCTGTGGAGGCGCTTTCGGGTTCGGGTGGGCGCTGGACGGTCGAGGGGTGTCGCTGGCTGGCCGAGTCGGGCCGAATGCCTGTGGAGTGCCCTGGGCGGCCCTCGGTTGCGTTGGAGGTGGCCGTGTCGGGCTTGGCGCTGGAGTGGGGGCCCGCGGTGTTGTCGGGCAGGGTGTCGCCGGCTTGGGGCGGGCTGTTCGGCGCGGGGGCGAGAGCGTCGGGGGTGTGGGGGGCCGTTAGTTCTGCCGGGGTTGTCGTGGTGTTTGTGGCGCGGTCGAGTGGCTGTGAGTCTTCCGCCCACAGCGCCAAACGGCCATCGGCCGTGCACAAGCCGTGCAGCACGAACACCTGTCGGACCCTAGTCGGGGGTGGTCGGGGGCTGGTGGAGCGGCTCGAAAAGAACCGGTTGTCGGACGTCTTGACGATTCGGGGCGTTTCTACGACGCTGGGTCGGGAGAGCGCTCTCCCAGATGTCGACACCGTCGTCGATCCCCGCACCTGTCGACGGCGGCGCCGAGTCGTGCTCTCGCCCTGCCAGGAGACGCCATGCCCTTCTCGTCCCCCGTCCGTCCGCTGTCCCGCCGCCGGGGCAGAGCCCTGCTGCTCGTGTTCGCCGTGGTCGCGTCCCTGCTCGCGGCCTACCTGGTCACGACCGCGGGTCGTGCGCAGGCCGCGAGCACGCTGCTGTCCCAGGGCAAGCCCACCACCGCGTCCACGGTCGAGAACGCGGGCACACCCGCGACCGCCGCCACCGACGGCGACCCCGGAACGCGCTGGTCCAGCGCGTTCACCGACCCGCAGTGGGTGCAGGTCGACCTCGGGGCCACCGCCGCCGTCGACCGGGTCGTGCTCAACTGGGAGTCGGCCTACGGCACCGCCTTCAAGATCGAGACCTCGGGTGACGGCAACGCCTGGACGCCCGTCTACACCACCACGACCGGCACCGGCGGCACGCAGACGCTGACCGTGACCGGCAACGGCCGCTACGTGCGGTTGACCGGCACCGCCCGCGCCACCGGCTACGGCTACTCGCTCTGGGAGTTCCAGGTCTACGGCACGATCGGCGGCGGCCCGGTCGGCGGCACGCCGATCTCCCAGTTCAAGCAGGTCAGCGCCTCCTCCTGGGAGGGTGGCAACGCCCCCGCGGCGGCGCTGGACGGCCGGATCGGCACCCGCTGGTCCAGCCAGCACGGCGTCGACCCGCAGTGGCTGCGCGTCGACCTCGGCGGCGCCGCCACGATCACCCGGATCTCCCTGGCGTGGGAGTCCGCGTACGCCACGGGCTACCGCATCGAGACGTCGAACGACGGCAACAACTGGACGTCGATCTACAGCACGACCACCGGCGCGGGCGGCACGGAGAACCTGACCGTCAGCGGCAGCGGCCGTTACGTGCGGTTCACCGGCACCGCCCGCGCGACCGGCTACGGCTACTCGCTGTGGGAGTTCCAGGTCTTCGGCACGATCGACGAGTCCGCGAGCACGGCCCCGCTGCTGTCCGGCCCGACCAAGGCGCCCGCCGTCACCGGCAGGTTCGCCCTGTCCGCCCCGGCCGACAACGCCATGATCACGAACACCCGGCGGCCCGCGTTCTCCTGGGCGGCCGTCGGCGGCACCGTCCGCTACCAGGTGTGGCTCAACGTCAGCCGCACCGACTACGACTTCACCGCCTCCGGCAACCTGATCGACCTCTACACGAAGGTCGCCGAGACCACCGGCACCACGTACACGCCGACCTGGGACATCTCCGACCGCTGGACGTACAAGTGGTACGTCGTCGCCGTCGACGGCGCGAACGCCACCAGCGCGTCGACCATCCGGACGTTCAGCCTCTACCTCCCCACTGTGACGACGGTCAACGACGGTGTCCGCACCGTCAACGGCGCTCGCGACCTCAACAAGAACGGCACCATCGAGCCCTACGAGGACTGGCGCCAGCCGGTCGAGACTCGGGTGAACGACCTCCTCGGTCGCATGACGATCGAGGAGAAGGCGTACCAGATGTTCTACAACGCCCAGCAGTTCCCCCAATCCGGTTGGCACTTCGGTCCCGCCGAGGCGCAGGACCTGCACAACGTCCTGCTCACGGGCGCGGGCACCCGGCTCGGCATTCCCACGGTGTCGGCGGGCGACACCATCCACGGCTACAAGACCACCTACCCCACGCAGAGCGGCCTGGCCGCGGCCAAGGACTACCCGCTCGACTACAAGCTCGGCGACATGCAGCGCCGTGAACAGCTCGAGGTCGGCACCCGAGGCGTGCTCGGCCCGCTGGCCGAGGTCGGCACCAAGGTGCTCTACCCCCGCATCCAGGAGGGCAACGGCGAGAGCGCCGAGGTCGCCGCGGCCCAGGTCCGCGCACTGGTCGCGGGCTTGCAAGGCGGACCGGAGCTGAACCCGGCGTCGGTGCTGGCCACGGTCAAGCACTGGCCGGGAGAGGGTGCCGGTGGCGAGGCGCTCATCGTGTACGACCAGGTGACCGTGAAGTACCACATGATCCCGTTCCGGGCCGCCATGGAGGCGGGCGCGGTCAACATCATGCCGGGCTACGCGGGCAGTTCACTGATCGATCCCGGTGGTCCCGGAGCCGGTGACAGCGCCAAGATCCTGGCCTACCTGCGCCAGAACCTCGGCTTCACCGGCCTGATCACCACCGACTGGCTCCCCTCCGGCTCGTGGATCGGCGCGGCCAACGCCGGGTCGGACGTCATGGGCGGCGCCGACCCCGGCGCGGTCGGCTTCACCATCGCCAACTTCACCGCCAACGTCCCCGCGGCCCGCATCAACGACGCCGTCCGCCGGGTCCTCCGGCTGAAGTTCCAGCTCGGCATCTTCGAGAACCCCTACGGCGACCCGGTCAACGGGCCCTACCGGTTCCACACCCCCGCCTACACCGCGCTCGCCAACCAGGCCTCGCGCGAGGCCATGACCCTGCTCAAGAACAACGGCGCCCTCCCCGTCCGCCTCAACCGCGGTGACAACATCGTGGTCGCCGGACCACGGGCCGCCGACACGGCGGCGTGCTGCATCTGGACCAGCTTCTTCCACCAGGAGTACGGCTCCCAGACCATGCTCGACGCCATCAAGACGAGAGCCGCCCAAGCGGGCGTCAACGTCTACCAGGACACCGGGCCCGCCCCGAAGCTCGCGGTCGTGGCGGTGGGCGAGACCTCCTACACCCACGCCACCAGCTGGGTGAAGGAGCAGCCGTACCTGCCCGCCGACCAGCTCGCGATCATCCAGAACTTCCAGCGCCAGGGCATTCCCGTGGTCGTGGTGCTCGTGATGCCACGTCCTTACGTCATCTCGGAGTGGAACGACCTGGCCAGCTCCATCGTCGTCACCTACCGCGGCGGCGAGGAGATGGGACCGGCGGTCGCGGGCATGCTGTTCGGCGACTACACGCCGCGCGGCAAGCTCCCGTGGCAGCTGCCCCGCAGCCTGAACGACGTCCTGCGCCCCGGCGGCACCGACATCCCCGCCGACGCCACCGAGAGCTGGGACCTGCCCTACGACCTCGGGGCGACCGCGGCACAGCGTGCCGAGATCCGCGCCAAGATCGATGCCAACCAGCCCGTGCCGAGCACCTACGGCAACCCCCTCTACCCGTTCGGAGCCGGTCTCACGAGCTGGTAGCCCATTGACCCTGCGACCCCTGCCGTGTCTGCTCCCCGTGGTCCGCCACGGGGAGCAGACGCGTTTCCGGGCGGAACGGCCTTGCCCTGGTCACGGCGTGAGCGAGGCTCGAAGTCCGGTGTGGACGGAGGAGCGGGCGCTGTCGCCCTCGGGCGGTCTTCGAGGGCTGAGGGGGCGTCCCGGTCGTGCGCGGGTTTTTCGGCCGCGGCCGGGTTGTTGCCGCTCATCCTGTTGGGTGTTGATCTCCGGGGTGCGCGGGGACAGGGTGGGGGTGCCGACGCCACGGACCACTCCTGGACAGGGGAACGTGTGATGAGGCTTCGCAGCGTGGCGGGATTTGCCGCATTGGTGCTGTGCGTCGGGATCGGCACCGCGGGTGCGGATCCGGAGGTGGACTCGGTCGAGCAGAGCGGGCCGATCAGGGGGTGGCACCAGGTCGAGGCCGGAACGGTGAGCGCGGCCATCGGCAACGAGGGGATCGGGACCGTGCGCACGGCCAGGGGCAGCGAGGTCTACTACCGCGGTGGCGGTGGGATTCCGCAGGCGTTGAAGGACGAGGGCTGGGGGCACGTCGGCGACACCGACTCGGTGCGCGGGTACGTGTTCGACGCCTACCAGTGGACGAAGACCGCGCCCGCCACCACGAAGATGTTCCTGGCCACCACTCCGGCCGGGACCAGCTACGAGTACGTCGTACCGCTGGGGGCCGATGAGGCTCCCGTCAACTCCAACGCCTACGTCACCGTGTCGCCCGACGGGCAGTGGATGGTGGCCGGGCCGCTCGGACAGGTGACCGAGCTGTTCGTCTACCCGACCCCGATCCTGAACCGCGCCACCCCGCCTGCCGGGGGCGCGTTGGCGCCTGCCGCGCGGATCAAGCTCGACCGGCCCGTGCGGAACCTCCAGGGGTGCGACTTCGTGTCGGCCGGGCAAATCCTCTGCGGGTCGTCGGACCCGAACAACGACCTGTTCCCGACCAACTTCCAGCTGCTGCGGATCGACCTGCCGCACGCCTTGCGCGGCAAGGACGTCACGGCTCGGGTGCGTTCGCTCGGCCAGGTGCCGCTGGTGAGCACCTGCGCGGGCGCGTTCGTCACCGAGGGCGTCGACTACGACCCGCACAGCGGACTGCTGCGGATCGAGGTCAACCCGCCGAGCCCGTGCAACGTCGACACGGCGGTCTACACCCTCCGGGCAGGCCGGGGCTGACGGACGCGGGTCGTCGCGCTCGCGCCGGAGCACGGCGACCCGCCTCCGCAGCAGGGACAGCAGGGCCCGCACCGCGCCGATCACGGGGTGACTCCGAGGACCTGCGCTGCCTCGGGGGACAGGGGCCTGCCCACGATGTCCGGGTCGCAGCCCACGCGGGGCAGGCGGGAGCGGATCGACGTGGGCGACCGGCCCATCCGGTCGGCCAGCGACCGGATCAGCTCCGCGATGGGCACCGGATCGGTCTGCCCCAACCAGGCGTCGCGCAGCTCCTCGTCGAGTTCGGCCGTCCACGGCTGCTTCGCGTTCACCGGCTGCGGTCGGTCCGCCGGGGGCGCGCCCATCTTGGACAGGCCCTCCAGGACTCGGGTCAGCAGCTTGCCGACCGCCGCGCCTCCGGTCACGGGCAGCCGGAGCATGCCCTCGGCCACGACGGAACCCTCCTGGTCCGCGCCGAACACCTCCAGCAACACGTCCTGCTGGGCGGTCGCCTGCACCCGGTAGCTGACGGGGCCGACCTGGATCCTGCTGTCGTACGTGCTCGTAGTCGTCATGGCAGGAACGCTAGGGACGGGGTCCGACAATTCCCGGCGACCCCGACCGGCTACTCAGGACAGAGGGCACACGTCAACGGGGTCGGCGCGGTCCCCGTCAGATACGGCTTTATGTGCTGTGCCAACGCTTTCGCGAGCATCGGCGGCACCGCGTTACCGATCTGCTTGGCCACTTGGATCTTCGTTCCACACCACTCGAAAGTGTCATGGAAGGTCTGGAGGCGGGCCGCTTCCAGGTGCGTGATCGGTCGGTCGACGCGGTGGCCGTCCTCGCCCGGCTCCCACTGCGGGTGGAGGTAGCGGCCCTTCTCCGGCTTGTAGAACTCGGTCCGGATCGTCAGGGACGGCTCGTCCCACCGCATCCGGCCCATCACGTCCGTCGTGCCGGTCTTCTTCTCCTGCCAGCAACGCGGCATCAGCTCGTACGGCAGGTCGAACCGGCCGCCGCCCGGCGGGACCGCCCGGTAGCGCTGGAGCGACAGCGGCGTCGGGTTGCGGCCGAGGTGCAGGTCGGCGGCCTTGAACCGGCCGGGCACCTCGACGCCGAAGAACTCCACCCGCGACTGCGGCAGCGCCGTGCGCGCGGGCTGTTCCGGCAGGCCGGTGAGGACGTCCCGGACGGAGTGCCAGCGGGGGAGGTCGCCGGTGCGCGCGTGAGTGGGGGAGGGCAGGGGGATCTCGCCGATGCGCGAGCCGATGACGATCGCGCGCTTGCGGCGTTGCGGCACACCGAAATCCGCCGCGAGCAGCAGCGCGACGCTCAACGTGTACTCCTCCAGCAGCCCGCCCGGCCGGACCTCGGACTGGAGCAGCGCGAACTCGCCGGAGGCGAGGAACCGGTCGACGTTCTCGATCACGAACACCTTCGGCGCGGCGTGCCGCACGAACCGGATGTACTCCTGCCACAGCTTGTTGCGCGGGTCGTGCACGTCCTGCGCGCCGAGGCTGGAGAAGCCCTGGCACGGCGGGCCGCCGATGATCACGTCCGCGCGCGGGATCTCCGCGTCCGGGATCGTCGCGATGTCGGCCCACCGCATGTGGTCCTCGCCGAAGTTCGCCGCGTACGTCGCCGCCGCGTGCAGGTCCCACTCGACCGCCATGACCGGCCGGAACCCGCCCGCCGCCACGAATCCCGACGTCATGCCGCCGCAGCCGGCGAACAGGTCGATCATCGGTACGGGCTGCTCGGTCACCCGGCCAGCCTAACGGCGGCTCGTGACGGCGTCGCGTACGCGCACCGCCGCGACCTCCGGGCTCTCGTGCTCCCACACCCGGACCGACAGCCACCCCGCCTCGGCCAGCACCACGTCGGTGTTCGCGTCGCGCGCCCGGTTCGCCTCGATCTTGGCCCGCCAGAACTCGCCGTTGCGCTTGGGCCAGGTCGCGTGCTCGGGGCAGCCGTGCCAGAAGCAGCCGTCGACGAACACGGCGACCTTCGACGGCCCGAACACCACGTCCGCCTCCCGCCGCACGGCCCGCAGCGGCCTGCGGTGCACGCGGTAGCGCAGGCCGAGCCGGTGCAGCTCGCGGCGCAGCGCCACCTCGATCCCCGTGTCGCGCGAGCGCTGCCCGCTCATCCGCGCCCGTGTCGCCTCCGTGGTGGCCAGCCGCTCCATCGGCACATCATGGCGCAGGCGTCAGCCGCCTCACCACGGCGTCGAGGTCACGGCCGGACGGGAGCCCCTTCGCCACCCCCGGAACGCGTTCGAAGTAGAACGGCGGCATGGCCTGGAACAGCAGTTCCGAGGCCCGCTGCGGCCCGTCGCGCAGCACGAGCACCACTCGCCCGGCCCACGCGTCCACGCCGAACACCGTCTCCGCCAACGGGTGCGTCACCGCGGCGAGCCCGCGTTCCCGCAACGCAGCCGCCACGTGCTGGGACCGCACGAACTCGGCGTACTCGCGGCCGATCCGCCGCCGCATCGCGGCACGCGCGACCGACCCCTCGACCCCGCGGCCGACGGCCTCGCCGACCAGCGCCGCCGCCGGAGCCCACAGCATCTCCCCGGCCCGCTCGTCGCCCTCGCAGAACCCGCGGAACTCCTCCCAGCCGGGTAATCGCCCCAGCCGCTCCACGGCGTGGTGGAAGACGTGCGGCAGCGCGAACTCCGGCCGCCAGTCGTCGATCTCCAGCACGGGCTGCCCCCGCGCGCTCAGCGCCGACCCCAGCGAATCCCGCCGGAACACCTCCTCGGCCGCCGCCGACGACAGCGCGTTCACCACCAAGGCGGCCTGCCCCAGCGCGTGCGCCGCCACCCGCGGCCGGGTGTGGTGCCAGTTGTTGAACCGGTCCCTCGACGCCTCGGTCGTGTTGAACCACCGCCGGACCTCGGCCGCGGTCGTGCTGCGTTCGGTCATGACAGCGAGGGTACGACCGGGCACCGACAGTTCCGATCATCCGAGATCAGGGCCGGTGCGAGCGGTGAGTGCGGGGGATGGCAGCGTGGGCGGGATGAGTCGCAAGGCGCCTGTTCGCAAGCCGATCCCCGTGAAGTCCCACCGCGGCGCGCTGCCGCCGTTGACGCCCGCCCAGCAGGCCGTCGTCGACGCCGCCCGCCAGTTGCCGCAGTTCACGGACCCGTTGGACGTCGAGGTGGCGTTGAGCGCCGCCGTGGCGCCCGCGCGGGAGGAGGACGTGTGGCCTGGCGTGGTGGCGAACGCGGTGGCCGTGCCCAGTCGGCGGAGCCTGGCGTTGTTGCGGGCGGTCACCGTGCTGGTGCCGGGGGTCGAGGCGGGCGTGGAGGCGGACAAGCTCGGTGACCAGGGTGAGCCCGCGTGGCGGGAGGCGATCGACCGGCTGGTGGTCGGGGAGTGCTGGGTCGTCGACCTGCGTGCGGAGGAGGGGCACCAGACGTTGCTGTGCACCTACTCCTACGGCGACGACGTGCACGCGGGGCTGTACCTGGTGGACGACAACCTCGGCGGGGTGGTGAAGAACGCGTTCATCACCAAGGACGTGGCGACCGCTCGGACCATGCTGGACGCCTACGGCGCCGTTGAGGAGATCGCGGCGGACGAGGCGCACCGGCGGCTGGCCGAGGCATACGGGAAGGTCGACGGGGGACCGGGTCTGGGGATCGATCCGGACGTGTACGTGGTGGAGTTGTTGGTGGCGCGGCGGATCCGGCTCGCTCAGCGGTCGTAGGCGCGCGCCTGGATGTCGTACAGCTCGCGGTAGACGCCGTCCTCGGCCATGAGCTCCTCGTGCGTGCCGTGGGCGACGATGCGACCGGCGTCCAGGACCACGATGCGGTCCACGTGGCGGATGTTGGCCAGCCGGTGCGTGACCAGGATCGTGGTCCTGGAGCGGGTGGCGTGCTGGAGTCCGGCGAACACGGTCGCCTCGGCCTTGGCGTCCAGCGCGGCCGTCGGTTCGTCGGCGACGAGGACGGCCGCGTCGCGGTAGATGCCGCGGGCGACGCTGATCCGCTGCCACTGGCCGCCGGACGGTTCGTGGCCGTCCTTGAACTCCTTGGACAGCACCGTTCTCTCGCCGCGCGGGAAGTCCTCCAGCACGGCGCGCGCGCCGGACTGGTCCACGGCCTCCGCCCACCCGTCACCCGATGGGTCGTGCCGGTCCAGCCTGCCGACGCGGATGTTGTGGCCCGCGGTCATCGGCCAGCGCGCGGGTTCCTGCGAGATCACCGCGATCCGGGTGTGCACGGACTGCCGGTCCGCGGCGGCGAGGTCCACGTCGTCCCACAGCACGCGGCCCTCGTCGGGCGTGTACAGGCCGGTGATGAGCTTGCCGAGCGTGGTCTTGCCGGAGCCGTTCTGCCCGACGAGGGCGACGACCTCGCCGCGGTTGATCTCCAGGTCGATCCCGCCGAGCGCGGGCCGGGTGGCGTCGGGGTAGGTGAACGTCACGTTCTCCAGCCGGATCACCGCCGGGTCGGCGGGCGCGGTGACACCGGTCGACACGTGGTGCCGCTCGTGCGCCGTGGTGAGCAGCCGCCGGTAGAAGTCGATGTAGAACGAGTGCTCGTAGAGCTGGTTCACCGCGTACATCGTGGTGGACAGCGCGGTCGACGCGGTGCGCATCGCGACCACCGCCGCGCCCGCCAGCGCCAACGGCATCGCGCCCGTGTACAGCAGGAACCCCAGCACGAGGTACGCGATCCCGGTGCCCACGCCCGCCAGCGTCCGGCCCGTCAGCCGCACCAGCGTCTTGCGCGCCTCCAGCCGCACCTCCTCCTCGACGACGTCGCCCGCGATCCGCCGGTGCTCGGCCATCAGCGGCGTCTGGAGCGTCAACGCGAACCGCTCCACGGCCACGTCCCGCGCCACCATCAGGTTCTCCACGACGAACAGCCGCAGCCGTCGGGTGACCATCCGGAGGAAGTTGCGGTACTGGAGCTTCGCGACCCGCATCGCCGCCCAGCCGTCGGCGATGGCCGACAGCAGCAGCACGGGCGCGAGCCACGGGTTCAGCACGCCCGCCGTGACCATGGCCGCCAGCAGCGAGATCACCGCCGACACGAGGTCCGCGACCACCCGGTTGGCGACCTCGATCGAGTTCATCGCGTGCCGCCCGCCCTGCCGGACCAGTTCGCGGAAGTCGGGGTCGTCGAACGCCGCCAGGTCCACGCCGATCACCGCCGCGTTCAGCGTGTCCTGCGCCGCGTGCCGCACCCGCGGCGTCAACGCGCCCTGCGCCGCGCCCGCCGCGCTGTCCAGCAGACCGCGCAGCGCGTACGACCCGACCAGCAGGCCGATCGAGGGCAGCGCGGCCACCAGCCGCTGCGGCGTCGGGCCTTCCTGGAGCAGCTGGGTGAACACGCTCGCGGTGGCGAGCAGGCCGAACGCGGTCACGCAGCCGGACAGCACCTGGATCACGCCCGCGAGCGCGGTCAGCCGGGGCGAGGTCCGCCAGGCGAGTCGGATCACCAGCCAGGTCGCGGCGGGCACCGCGGCCAACGTCCGCCACGTGCCCGCGGCGGCCACCTGCGCGTCGATGGACGCCCAGCGCGGCGGTTCGAGGTCTTCTACTCCGATGAGGGTTTCGGCCACCCGGTCAGGTTGCCGGTCCGCCCCCGACCGCGGTCCGGTTCACCGTCAGGTTCGCCGAGTTGGCCGCCGTGCGCCCGGCTTCCCAGCCCGCTTCGCTGCGCACCGTCACGGACTTGGCCTTCGTCTTGGTGAACAGGGTCTCGAACAGCGTGTCCACGGCCTGCTTGCGCTCCGACAGCACGGGCAGCAGCCGGTCGTCGGAGGCCCCCACCTCGGTGGCCGCCTCCAGGCGTTCGCCGACGCGGTGCGCGTAGGAGTAGAGGAACGACTTGCGGTAGCCGCGGCTGCGGGCCTCCGCGCCCTTCGCCGCGCCGGAGCCCGCCGCCACCATCGCCCTGGTCGCCTGCACCAGCAGCGACGTCGACAGCAGTTCGACGATCTCCAGGTCCATCTCGTCGCCGACCAGTGCGACGAACCCGATGTTGCTGTACACCACGGCCCGCGACCGGTTCGCCTTCGCCACGACGTGCACGAGCTGCGCCTTGCCGTCGAAGTAGCTCTTGTCCAGCCACATCCGCCGCGAGGTCGCGGTCTGCGGCACGTGCGCGTCCGCGTCGATCGCCGCGCGCTCGAACGCGTGCCGGTTCATCAGCTCCTGGGCCTTGGCCGACAACGCCTCGGCCTCATCGGGGAACTGCGTCGACTCGGCCTTGGCCAGCAGCCCGCGCACCCGGTTGAGCACCTTCGAGCTGACGCCGACGTGGGTGATCTCGATCGCCGACGTGCCGGGGCGCGGCAGGATGTTCTGGAGCCTCGGCAGGAGCAGCAGCTGGGCGAGCAGCGCCACGACGACCTCGACGGCGTCCTGCCGGAGTTCGATGTGCTTGCGCGCCCACTCGTCCACGTGCGGCCGGTCGCGGTCCCACCACACCGTCGCGTCGATCTCCACGAGCTGGTCGCGCCAGCGCGGGTGGATCGTGGCGTCCGGGTACCGCTCGATCTCCGACGCGATGGCGTCGACGAGCATCGAGACCGCGCGCTCGTCCTCGGTCCGGGCGACGACCTGCACGAGGTCGTACGGCAGCCAGCCCGCGTTCCACAGGCTGTCCAGTTCGCGGTGCAGCACGTCGACCACGGCCCGGTCCAGGTCGGTCGACGACACGGCGTCGAGCTTCGGGATCCGGAGGCGCGGGTTCGCCGCGGCTTCCCGGAGTGCCTTGCCTACGGTGTCCACGATGGGTGATTCTCCCCCGTCGCTCTGGTGTGGCTGCGGCAGGTGCGTCCTCAGCCGTGCCAGCCTCCGCTGGTGAGTCGTCGGACACAGGGCCGCAAGCAGCCACTTCACCGCCCGATCGTGGTGGTCCGAGCGCTGCGCGGTCCACACGGGACGGACCTGGGGGCGGTGCAGCTGGCCGTCGTCCGGGCGTGCCGCGACCTCCCTCAGACGACCGATCCGCTGGAGGTGGAGCTCACGCTCAGCTCCGCCGTGCCGCCCGGCGTCGCCGACGAGAAGTTCTGGGTCGAGCTGATCGACCACGCCGTGTCGCTGCCGAGCCGCCGCAACGCGGCGCTGCTGCGCGCCATGGCCGTGCTGCTCACGGGCAGGCCGGGGGAGTGGGCCGTCGCGTTCGCCCCGCCCGTGGTCGACTCGTTGAGCGTGCGCGGCTCGTGGATCTGCGACCGGTCGCTGGACGCGGGCTACCTGGCGCTGCTGTGCACCTACGCGCACGGCGACGACGAGCACGCGATGGTGTTCCTCATCGACGAGGTGGCGGGCGGGGTGATCCGGAACGCCTTCGTGACCAGGGACGTCGTCGTCGCCACCGACCGGATGGCGGGGCAGGGCGTGCTGGAGCCGATCAACCCCGAGGCCGCGCACTGGCTGCTGGCGAAGTCCTACCACCGGCTCGACCGGCGGCCCGGCCTCGCCGTGGACCCCGAGGTGCACCGGACGCGGCTGATCGCGAACCGGCGGATCGCGCTGGCGTTCGGCTAGACCGCCACGCCGCGCAGCGCGTCGACCAGCGCGTCCGCCCGGATGTCGAACCGCACGTCGGACGACTCCGCGAGCCGCAGCCGCACGGGCTCGCCGAGCCGGTCGACCACCACCGCCAGCTCCACGCCGGTGAACCGGTGCCAGTGCGGCGGCCAGTCCCTCGGCAGCGCCTCCGGCGAGGCGAACGCGTCCAGCACCTGCTCCCGGCCGTCGCGCCGCAGCACCACGTGCCGCCGCGGCGCCTTCGTCGGATCGGCGGGCAGGATGAGGTCCGCGCCGAGCACCGCCGTGAGCACGTCGGCAGGCGTGCCGAGGCGCATCACGGCCTCCAGCTCGTTGGCGGGAGGCCTGGCCACGTACCGCGGGTTCGGCACGTACTGGTCGGTGATCCGGCCGTCGGCGTCGATCAGGTACCGGCCGACGACGGCTTCGGCGGGGACGCCGTGCGCGGTGTCGCGAGTCGGGTCGACGACGTGCAGCCAGTTGTTCGGCATGGTCATCGCCTTGGCCCGCATCTCCGGCGTGATCTCCGGCCTGCCCGACATGTGACCCCGTTCCCGTTTCGCCCGTTCCCCCGTGGACCGGGTGACCGGCGTGCCACGATATCGGCCGTCCGAGCCCGAGCGATGAGGAACCACGTGACCGACCCGCACCAGTACGTCGACCGCTTCGAGCAGCGGCTCCAGCAGGCCAAGCAGCAGGCGGACGCCATCGGCGCCGCGTTCCGCGAGTCCCGCAGCGTCGCCCAGAGCCCCGACGGGGCGGTCGTCGTGACCGTCGCGTCCGGCGGCCGGATCGACGACATCCAGTTGACGCCCAAGGCGATGGACCTCGGCCACACGGCCCTCAGCCGCACGATCATGGCGACCTTGCGCACGGCCCAGGTCGAGGCGGCGCGGGCGATGGAGGAGGCGGTGCGGCCCCTGCTCGGCGACGGCGCGTCGATGGAGTTCCTGCGCGAGCAGGTCGAGCAGAGCATCGTGCGGACGGACCCGTCGGCCGCTCCCGAGCCGCCGACGCGCGGGCCCGACGACTTCGACGGCGGGTTCCTGCGATGACCGGGTTCGGGACCGACGCGGACACCGTGGAAGCGCACGGGAAGCTGCTGTCCGACCAGCTCGCGGCGGACCTCCGGCAGGCCGTGGACGCTTCCCACGTCAGCCTGGGCGCGGACGCGCTGGGGCTGATCTGCCAGGTGTACTCGTTCGTGTTCGACGAGGAGTTGCAGGAGGCGAAGAACCTGGTCGGCACGCTGCCGGGGGTGGTGGAGTCGACCGGCGGTGAGCTGATCGCCACCGCGGCCACCTACCGGGGCGTCGACGGGGACAACGCGGCCGGGCTGAGCGGGGTGCGCGCGTGAGCAACCCGCTGGTGGCGAAGGTCGAGGACAGCACCAAGTCGCTCACCGGCGCGGGGCCGTTCGACACCGCCGAAGACCTGGTCCGGGACGTCGCGCTGCCCTTCCAGGAGGGCAAGTCGATCGACCCGGTGGCGCTCGGCATCGACGCCGTCGCGATGGGGTTCGACATCGCGGGCGCGGTGGCCGACCCGCTCGGCACGCTCGCGTCGTCGGTCGTCGGCTGGATCATCGAGAACGTCGACTTCGTGCGGAAGCCGTTCGACGACCTCGCCGGGGACCCGCCCGCGATCGAGGCCGCCGCGAACACGTGGGACAACATCTCGAAGCGGCTCGCCGAGATCAAGGACGCCCACCAGGACGACCTGGCCAAGCTCGGCGGGTGGACCGGTCCCGCGGCCGAGGCGTACAAGACCCGCGCGGGCGAGGTGATCACCGGCGTCAACGCCGCCGCCGAGGCGGCCGCGTCGGTCGTCAACAAGATCAAGGTCGCGGCCGCCCTGGTGGCGGCGACCCGCACGCTGATCCGCGACCTGCTCGCCGACCTGGCCGGAACGCTGCTGGCGTGGGGCATCCCGGCGGCCGCCGCGGCGGTGCCGACGGCGGGCGCGTCGGTCGCCGCCTTCATCACCCGCGCGATCACCAAGGCCGTCGAGATCGGCGGCAAGATCGCCCAGTTCCTCAAGAAGCTGTTCGGGGCGCTGGACAAGCTGTCGGCGTTGGCGAAGCGGGCGGGCGCGGCCATGCGCAAGCAGTCCGACGACCTCGCCGCGCTGGCGCGGTCCGCGCCGAACACGCCGCACGGCAACCAGCGCGCGGCGGAGCTGCTGGACTCCTCGGCGACGCGGGCGTCCCGCGCCGATGGCCTGGACCGGGCGGGCGACGGCCTCGCGGACACCAGCAGGCGCGGTCAGGACGCGGTCGACAACGCGACCCGCCGCGCCGACGACTGGGCGTCGAACACCAACCAGCGCGTCACCGACTGGGCGGACCGGGTCAAGCAAGGCGGCGACGCCCGCGCGCGGAAGGTGCGCGACGTCTACGACCGGCTGGGCCAGCCGCCGTTGACCACGCGCGGCGGCGCCATGCCCGACCCGTCGAACGGGGTGCAGCGCGCGGGCGACCGGCTGGACGGCCACACCGGCGGCGGCGTGCTCGACGGCCAGAACTGGGTGCGCGCCGTGGCCAGCCGCGACATCGGCCACCTCATGCCGACCCCCGGTGACGTCATCACACCGGTCAAGGAGGGCCTCAAGGAGTTCAACGGCCAGTTCTGGGCGGAGGAGGACCAGAAGTGGAAGAACGACGAGCGCGAGCCGTGACCGCCCGGCGGAAGAAGACGCTCGCCCTGCTGCTCGTCCTGGTCGGTCTCTACGGCGCGTTCTTCAGCCTCGTGGTGTTCTCGGTCGGTCGTGACAAAGCTCCCCACGGCACGGGAGCCGCCAGGGAGTCGGACGGCACCGCGCGGGAGATCTCCTGTTCCCCCAACTGGTTCGTGCTCGGCGCCGTGTCGCGATGCCGGGCGACGGTCGTCACACCGGACGGGACGCGCTACCCCTTCTCCAGCTTCGCGAACGAGCTGTCCTCCGACGACGTCGGCCGTGAGGTCGCCATGACGGAGTACCGGCAGCGCGGCAAGAAGCTCGTGGGCCAGTTCCACCCGTCGAGGGTCTACCCCGTGAACACGCTCGGGATGCTGCTCGGGTTCTTCGGGTCCGTCGTCCTGGCCGTGGTGTTCCCGTTGGTGCTGTGGCCTCGCAAACCCCGGCAGGCGCCCACGCCCGTACCCCTCGGCGACGGGCCTGCCCCGGCCGGATGACGGTCACCTCGGAGCGCGTGTTTGGGCTCGGCGGCTCGGTGGCACACTGCGGCGACATCACCGTTGCCCGTCCGTCAGGCGCTAAGGGGCGTGCGTGAACGACTCGTCGAAGATCGGCAAACCCGCCAGGGAACTCCTGGCGGCCGCCGCCGCGTTCCGCACGCAGGCCGAAGGGGTGCGGGCCGAGCCGGACCGGCTGCGAGCGCTCGCCGTGGCGCGGTACGAGGCCGTGCGGGACTCGCTGGTCGCCGACCAGGTGCGGGCGATGCCCGTGGAGAAGCTGCGCGACGCGGCGGCCGGGCTGCGGCTCGGGAAGCTGCGGGCCGCCGGGTTCCAGACCGTGGCGGACGTGGCCGGGTCGTCGTTCGCGCGGCTCGACGGCGTGCCGGGCGTGGGACCGGAGTCGGCGCGGCAGGTGCTGGACGCGGCTCGGGCGATCGTCGAGGCGCTCACGCGGGACACGACCGTGAAGCTGGACCCGGACCGGCCCGGCCGCGCGCAGACCGACCTCCTCCAGCTGATGTCCAAGCTCCGGCGGGCCACGCAGCTCGTCGCCCCGCTGCGGGAGCCGATCACCGACGTGCTGGAGCGCGTCGCGGACGACGTGCGGGCCGCGGCCCGTGCAACGAGCGGCGTGCGGATGTTCTTCTCCCTCAAGAAGAACAAGCAGGCGGCGTTCGACGCGGTGGCGCGGTTGGAGGAGCTGCTCGGCAGCCGGGACGTCGCCGCGCTGCGGGCCGTGGGCGTCCAGCTGCACGTGCCGGACCTGGACCACCGCGCGCTGTGGCGGGACTACGAACTCGACGCGGCGGCGTACAACACCGTCCTCGCCGACCTGGCGGGGCTCGACGCGGTGGCGGATCGCAGTGCCGCCAAGGGTTTCGTGCCCGCCGACATCGAGCGCGAGGTCGACTCGGTCACGCTCGACACGAGCCTGCTGAAGGTGTCGCTGCGCGGGTACCAGGAGTTCGGCGCGAAGTTCGCGCTGGCCCGCAAGCGGGTGATCATCGGCGACGAGATGGGACTGGGCAAGACGATCGAGGCCATCGCCGTCATGGCGAGCCTGGCCGCGCGCGGCGGTCGCGGGTTCCTGGTGATCTGCCCGGCGAGCGTGGTCGTCAACTGGGTCAACGAGATCGAGCGGCACAGCGACCTCGTGCCGCACCGCCTGCACGGCACCGGCCGTGACGACGCCGTCGGCGCGTGGCTCAAGCAGGGCGGCGTGGGCGTGACCACGTTCGGGACGCTGCCGAAACTGGTGCTGCCCAAGCGGTTCCGGCCCGCGCTGGTCGTGGTCGACGAGGCGCACTTCGTGAAGAACCCGGACACCCAGCGGTCCAAGGCCGTCGGCGTCGTGACGCGCAAGGCCGACCGCGCCGTGCTGCTGACCGGCACCCCGATGGAGAACCGCGTCGACGAGTTCCGCAACCTCGTCGCCTACCTCCAACCCGACCTCGCCGCCCGCGCGGGCAGCACGGACGCCGTCGTGGGCGCGAAGGCGTTCCGGCGGCTGGTCGCGCCGGTGTACCTGCGACGCAACCAGGAGGACGTGCTCGGCGAACTCCCGGAGCTGCTGGAGGTGGAGGACTGGGTCGAGTTCGAGGCCGACGACCAGACCGCGTACCACCGGGCGGTGCGGGAGGGGAACCTGATGGCCATGCGCCGCGCGGCCTACGCGTCGGAGAGCTCGGCCAAGCTGGAACGGCTGCTGGAGATCGTGGAGGAGTCCCGCGACAACGGCTGGAAGGTCGTCGTCTTCTCCTACTTCCTCGACGTGCTCGCCACGGTCGCCGAGCACACCGCCGCGTACGGCCCGCTCACGGGCAGCACCAGCTCGTCCGGACGGCAACAACTGGTCGACGACTTCACCGCCCACGAGGGCCACGCGGTCCTCGTGAGCCAGATCGAGGCGGGCGGTGTGGGCCTCAACATCCAGGCGGCGTCGGTCGTCGTGATCACCGAACCGCAGTGGAAACCGAGCACCGAGGACCAGGCCATCGCCCGCTGTCACCGCATGGGCCAGGTCCGCAAGGTCCACGTCCACAGGCTGCTGGTGAAGGACAGCGTCGACGCCCGCGTGCAGGAGGTCCGCGACCACAAGACCCTCCTGTTCGACCACTACGCCCGCGAGAGCGACACGAAGCACGCGCACGAGGCGGCACTGGACTCGTCGGTGTCGGTGGAGAAGCAGGTCGTGCTGGCGGAACAGCGGAGGTTGGGGCTCTAGCGCTCGTCGGCCAAGGAGTTGTGGTGGTCTTCGGTGTCCTGATCGCGTTGTGGCCGACACTGAACCCGGTACGGGTAGGTCGCCTGGGGTGGGATGTCGGGGACCTCGTTCGCCAGGGAGACGCGCCAGTTCCAGGTCATGGTGTCGCCGGTCAACTCGCCTCCGCCCGCCCACAGTTCGATGCGCTCGTTGACGTCCGCCCACGGCAGCAGCACCAGGCAGTTCAACGGTTCCGGGAGGTGGGAAAGGAACTTGCGGGTGTACGCGACGTCCGGGGTGAAAAGTGGATCGAGCGACCCTCGGTGGACTTGGAACGGGTAGAGCAAGACCCCCGTCGACTCGATCGTGAGCAGGAGGGAGCGGGGGGTCGACCGGAGTTCGGTCAGGCGGTTCTGCAACAAGGGGGCCGTGTGCGTGAGGTGGTCGTGGCGGTCTTTGACGAAACGCCATCGGCCGCGTGCGCCTGCCGCGCGGTTGTCGAGGGCCTTGTCGTGGGCGTCGCGAAGCCAAGGGAGCAGGACTTCGCGGACTTGGTTGATCCGGTAGGGGTGGAGCAGGCCCGCGAGGTGGTGCAGGTCCCTCGGTGCGTTCTCCGCCATGGTGGCCCCCTTTCGGAGCGTAACCGGGGGGCGGGGAAGTGGATCTCCACCGAAAGCGTGACGATGTCGCCGTTCGGGGGAGCGGGTTAGGGTCCTGCTGTGACGAAAGGGCTCGGGTGGGGCGGGACAGTGGTTCCCGGTGTGCGGCTGCTCGGGGTGCGGGTCGACGTGGTGGTCGAGATCGATCATGCGGCCCATCGGGAACGGCGTGGGGGGCCTGTTCTGGATCGGGACGTGTTGGCCACGTGGGAGTGGCCTGAGGTGGTTGCCGAGCCCGCGGTGGTGACGCTGGTGGGGGTGTTGGCTTTCGGGGCGCACTGGCGGCGGGCGTTGGGGGACGCGGTGCGGTTGTCGGGGTTCTGCCCGGTGGCGATCGTCGGGGTGGCGGACGAGGCGTGTCGGGTCGAGTGCGCGTACGCCGGGGTGGGGCTGGTGGTGGACGGCCGGGTCGTGGAGCCGCCTCGGGACGGGCGGGCCGAGGGGGCGCGGCGGCGGACGTTGGACCGGTGGGTGGAGGAGACCGTGTACGCGCGGCTCATCGCCGATAGGACGTTGGAGCCGGTTGCCAGACCTTCCGCCACGCCCTGAGGAACGGTGGTGGGCGCCAGCCGAAGAGTTCCGCGCCGATCTCGACGTGGTGCTCGGACGCGGCCTCGCAGTGCTCGTGCCAGGCGAGCGGGCGGTCCGCGTCGGTGAGGTGCGGGGCGAAGAGGTCGTCGCGCAGGTCGTGGAGCAACTCGGTGGAGTGGCGGAACGCCCACGTGGTCCTGGCCGGTTCCGGGGTGGTGGCGAAGTGGTCCATCGGGCGGCCCCCACAGGCTGTGCACCCGCACTTCCACAGATGACTGAGGTCCGGGGTGCGCTGCACCGCGCCCGCCACCTTGTCCGCGCCGAGGTAGCTCAGGCAGTGCGGGACGAACACGGCCACGCCCGCGCGTCGACCGCCGCCGGACGCGCCCGGCTTGGGGCGCGGGTAGATGTGGCGCAGCGCGGTGGTCGTGCCTATTGCGGCGGCGTGCGCGCCGTGGCAGAGGGCCCCGACGGCGGACACGTCCGAGCGCAGCAGGAGCACCGGGACGCCGGTGTCCAGCAGTTCCAGGAGTCCGCGGAGGACCTGCTGCACGCCCAACGGGTCACTCGCGTGCTCCAGCGCCACCGCGATCGGCACTCGGGCGAACGACACCTCGCGCAGCAGGACTTCCCGGTCCTGCGGGTCCTTGAGCCAGTCGGCGTGCAGGGGCAGCGTCGCGAACGCGGCGTCGCGCAGCCCGAGCGTGCGCCGCAGGATCGACCGCAGGCCGCCGCTGTCGCGCTTGTCGACGTAACCGGAGTCCGTCAACACCGGCCCACCCAGCCGCCGCTGCACGGCAAGCCACTGGGCGCTGAACTCCTCACCCGCGAACGCCCGCTTGCTCCCCGTGTACCGCTGGGCGTCGCACAGGATCGGGAACGCGGCCCCCTGCCGCCGCAACACCTCGGCCCGCGCCGCCGCCGCGGGCCCGGAGATCACCAGTCCACCACCGGGCCGGTCGGCCAGCTCCGCCGCCACGTCGACGTGACTGGGAGTGCACTGCACGAGGAGCGCGTTCTCCAGCGGGGTGACGGTTCCACGGAAGCTCGGCATAGACCCTGCTCACGGGCGTGCGATGACTGTCCGGACAGGACGAACCTAGCATCAGGGACGGTCACCGCGCAGGGGCTGAACTTGACCAGTGGTCCGACTTGTTGGCGCTGCCGTGGGCGTGGTGTCCAGTGACACGACGCCCACGGCAGCGACTACGAAAGGACTTTCGTCGGGGTCCGCAGCGCGATTCGCGCTTCGGCTCAAACCGGCTTCGTCGGCGACTGCGGACCGGTGATGGAGTTGATCATTTTTCCCCAAGCTTCTACCTGTGCCTGCGCGAAGTCGTGCACCACCTCGACGGTGAGCACCGCGGCGACGGGTGAGAAGGGGAGCGACAGGCACAGCACGATCGAAGCGATCTTGCTACTGCGGTGGGCCGGCTGTCGAGTGCGTTGACTATTCGCCTTCACGGGGAATTAGTACCACTGCCGCCCGTGGGGAGCGGTACACGGGGTCAAGTGACTGGCGCGGGCGGCGCGCGTCCACAGGGGCATCGAGTCTCCACGAATGCTCACGATGATCATGCTTTCGTGGTAACCCTATGGGGTAGATGGACTACTCCGCGCAGCGGGTGGGGTTCAGGGAACCCGCGGGGTTCCTGGGGTCCGGAACGGCGTCCCTGGTGCGTTCCAGGGCGTCGATGTGGCTGAGCAACGTCGCCAACTCCGGCGACTCCCTGCCGTCGAGCAGCCCGACGGCCCGCCGCCAGCGGTCACCGGCGGCCTCGACGTTCCCCAGGAGCGCGAGAGCGTGGCCCTGCACGTGCAAGGCTTTGACCTGGTCTTGGGGCGAGTCGATCTCCACGGCCTGTGCTACGGCGAGTTCCGCGCTGGCGATCGACCGGTCCAACAGCCCCAGGTTGTAGTAGACGTCGGCGATGGTCACCAGCGCCTCGCTGTTGCGCACGCGGTCCTTGCTCAGCCTGTGGAGCTCGAGCGCGGCTTCGAGGTGTGTGCGGGCCTGTTCGTGCTCACCGTGCTCATGCAGGATCTTCCCCAGCTCGGTGTGCGTCGTCGCCTGACCGCGCAGGTGTTTTATCTCGACCCTGATCTCCAACGCCCCGCGGTGCAGCTCCAGTGCCAGATCGTCCCGTTCGACCTTCCGGTACGCGTTCGCCATCTGGTCGAGGGTGGACGCCTCCCCGCCGCGGAACCCCAACTCGCGCAGGAGTCGCAGCGCCTGTTCGTACATCGCGATCGCCTTGCCCACCTCGTTCTGGGCGAGGTGTGCGCTTGCCAGGTTGTGCACGCAAATTGCTTGCATCTCACGCATCCCCAGGCGTTCGGCGATGGTCAGCCCGGCCTTGAGGTGGTAGATCGCCTCCGGGTAGTCGCGCAGTCTGATGTAGGCGTTGCCGAGGTTGTTGAGCGTTCCGCTCTGCGCTTCTTCGCTGGTCAGGCGAGCGGCTTTCAACGCGGTCAGGTGGCAGGAGACCAGTTCGGAGTACCGACCCTCCCGGTCCAGCAGCTCGTGGAGCTGAGCTGAGAGGCGCCAGGAATGGCCTGGATGGCCATGCCGGATGGCATGTGCGATAGCGGCTATGAGGTTCGAGCTCTCCTTCGTGAACCACTCGAGCGCCTCCGACTCGTCGTCGAAGCGCAACGGGGTCACGGCCGACAAGTCGTCCAGCGGGGGGACCGGCGAGTCCGGACTCAGCACTTCGGCCGCCGAGGTGGAGGAGAGCCAGTACCAGTCGAGCAGTGCTTTGAGCGCCCGCTTGCGGTTCTCCGGGAGTTCCTCGTGCCGCACCAAGTCGACCGCGTAGCCGTGCAGGAGGTCGTGGAGCCGGTAGCGCTTCATCGTGCTGTGCTGCAGGAGGTTGACCTTCGCCAGGGTGCGCAGGTGCGCGTCCACGACCCTCTCGTCCTCATCCAGCAGGGCGGCCGTGGCCGACGTGCTGAACTCGGTGGTGGGGTGCATGCCGAGCAAGCGGAACGCGCGCGCGGTGGCGGGTGACAGCGCCCGGTAGGACCAGGAGAAGGCCACGGGCAGCGTGGCGTTCTCGTCGTCGCTGTCCTCGGAGGACCCCAGGATGCCGAGGCCTTCCTGGTCCTTGAACTCCTCCACCAGATCGGCCACCGTCGTCTGCGGTCGGTGGGCGACGTGCTGGGCGATGATGCGGAGCCCCAGCGGGTGCCCGTCGGATCTGGTCGCCAGCTCTTGGAGCGCGTCGGGATCCTCGGCCGCGCGGCCGGGCCCGATCTCGTTGCGCAGCAGTTCGATCGACTCCGCGGGCGACAGCGGAGGGACGCCGATGGCGTGCACGTTGTCCAGGATCTTCAGGCCCCAGGGGCGAGTTCTGCTGGTCACGATGGTGAAGCAGTCGCCGAGGGCGCCGAGCAGCGGGCGCACCTGGTTGCTGTTCTCGGCGTTGTCCAACACCACGAGAACTCGGCGGTCCCGAAGGATCCTGCCGAGTTCGACTCGGCGTTCCTCCGCGGTGAGGGGTGGTCCTCCGGGAGGGAATCCCACAGAGGTCAGCAGGATCCCCAGGGCGTCGCTCGGCACGATCGGCGTTCCGGGGCCGTGGCCTCGGAGGTCCAGGAACACCTGGCCGTCCGGGAACAGGTCGCGGCGCAGGTGCGCCCAGTGCACCGCGAGCCGGGTCTTGCCGACGCCGGGCATGCCGTGCAGCACCACGACCTGCCCCTGCTCACCCTCGGTCGGTTCGAGCAGCGCGTCGAGTTCGGCCAGGATGCTGCTCCTGCCCGCGAACCTGCGCGTCGCCCGCGGCAGCTGTTGCGGTCTGCTCGGCTCGGCCTTGGGAGGTTCAGGGGCCACGACTCCCGTCCCGGCCTGTCTGCGCAGCACCTCCTGGTAGAGGTCCCGCAACTCGGGCCCTGGTTCGGCGCCCATCACGTCGAACAGCCTTTCGCAGAACTGCGAGTGGAACTCCAGCGCGTGCGGGTACTTGCCGAGGCCGTTCAACGCCTGCATGTGCTGGAACGCGAAGATCTCGTCGAGTTCGTGCTCCTGCCTGATCATGCCGGTTCCGCTCATCACCTCCAGGTGCTCGCGGAGTTCCAGCTGGCTCTCGAACAGGCTGTAGTAGGCCGGTACGCGTTCGAAGATCTCCATTTGGTTGCGGCAGTGTTCCGCCCAGGCGCCGGAGAGGTCTTCCAATGGGCGTCCTTGCCAGAGCGACAACGCTCGGCCGAGTAGCGATTTAGCGGTTGAGTGGTCGCCTTGGCCTGCTGCCGCTCGCCCTTCTTCCGCAAGTTTGCGGAATAAGTGAAAATCGATCAGGAGGGGATCCATTCGAAGGGTGTACGCATTGCCTTCCTTGGGAATGGCGCCGCCGGATCCGGAATCGGCGAGTATTCTCCGCAGCCTGCTCACCAGCGCCTGCAGGTTCCCCCGTACGGCATCGAGCGAACTGCCGCGCCACAGCGTCTGCACGATCCTGTCCACCTGGACCGGTCGTCCGACCTCGTAGAGCAAAAGGGCGAGCAACCCTCGCTGTTTGGCCGACCTGAGGTCGACGTCATTCCCGTTCACGCGTAATCGTGTCGTGCCGAGGATCCTGAATTCCACCAGCGCCACCCTTCGCTGGCACGGCGTGCCCAGCCTCATTCTGCGCGCACTTATCGCGCTTCAGTAGTCGATCCGGACTTATTGCTCCGATTTGGTGAACCACTACACGCGATTGGCGCGGCAAGTTCTCTGCAAGTCGGTTGGCAAGTGCGGCCGCGACTCTCGTCCCACGGGGTTCGCAGATCCGAGGAGGGGGACCGCATGGCGTACGCGGAGTGGTCGCAGGTGCCCATCGGCATCGACGCGGAGAAGTGGGTGACTCGCGCCGGATGCAGGTCGGTCTTGGCGGTCGTCCACACGGTCACGAGTGGGCAACGACTCCTTGAAGCGGTGGAGTTGATCGAGTCGGACGCCCGGTTGCAGATCGTCTTCACCCAGGCTCCCGACGTGTTCAGCAACGGGGTGGAGGACTTCCTCCGGTCGACCGGAGGTCTGGTGCTGCCGTGGGAGCAGGTGGTTCGGGAACGCTTCGACCTGGCGCTGGCCGCGTCCTACGGTGGGCTCAGCCAGGTGCACGCCCCGATCGTCGTGATGCCGCACGGCGCCGGGTTCGGCAAGTCCTTCGCCGTCGCCGACGAGCAGGTCGTCTACGGGCTGGACGCGCAGAGGTTGACGCACAACGGGAAGGTCATCGCGAGCGCTCTCGTGCTGTCCCACACCGATCAGCTCGCCGTGCTCCGCAGGCAGTGTCCGGAAGCCGTCGACCGCGCGGTCGTCGCCGGAGACCAGTGCTACGACCGGGTGGTGGCCAGTCTGCCCCACCGTCCCGCCTACCGAGCCGCGCTCGGCGTGGAACCCGAGGGCAAGCTCTTGGTGGTCAGTTCCACCTGGGGACGGGAGTCGCTGCTCGGTCGGAGCACTGAACTCCTGCCGGAGATCCTGGCCGAACTCGCTCCGCTGGGCTATTCGGTTGCCGCGCTGCTGCACCCGGCTGTGTGGTTCGCCCACGGACCGCGCCAGATCAGGGCGTGGTTGGCGGACTGCCGCGACGCGGGCTTGATCCTCGTCGAGCCCGAGGTGGACTGGCGGGCCGCGATCGTCGCGGCCGACCAGGTGATCGCCGACCACGGCTCGGTCGGCGTCTACTCGGCCGCCATCGGCAGGCCCGTGCTCCTGGTGGAAACCCCTCTGCGAGCGCTTCCCACTGCGGACTCGGCGCAAGACCTGTTGAGGGAGCGAGCGCCTCGGTTGGTCGAGGGTGTGCCGCTCGCCGCGCAGTTCCAGGCGGCGGCTTCGAACGCCGAACGGCTGCTCGTCAGCATCAGCGCGGCCCTCACCTCGTGCCCGGGACGTTCGTCGGCCGAGCTTCGCCGGGCCATCTACCGCCTGTTGGAAGTACCCCAGCCGGGGAAGCACCGAGCCGTCATGCCGGTGTCGGCGCCTTCTCGAAGGACGTGGTGACGATGTTCGACACCGTGATCTGCTGGGTGCCCACAGCGGGCTCACTCGGCGAGGCGACCCTTGCCGATGTCCTCCTGTGCCGGCGGGTCGCGGACGTCGGGTGCGCGGACCAGAGTGATTCGCTGTTGCGCCGGTTTCCCGGAGCGGCGGTCGTGCTGCTCGTGCCCGAGGAAGCGCCCTTCCCGTGCGGTTGCGTCGGATGGTCGGTCGGGCTCCACGCCGTGGCTTCGTTGTTGCACGCCCTGTTCAGCGCCGGCGTCGGTTTTCCCCCGAGCCGCGTGGTGCGGTTGTTGTGCTCGACCCATCGGGAGAGCGCCGAACTAGACCTCGTCACCACCGTGAGTCGAGGCGACCGCCAGGGAATCGAGGCGAGACCGCACACCGGCCGCACGTGACGAGCCGAGGTCGGTGAGCAGCCGGGCGGAGTGCTCGAGGTGTCGCACCTCGAGGTCCGCGCGTCCTCTTAGACGCGCGACCTCGGCGAGCACCTCGTGCGCTTCGGCGACTCCCTGCCGAGACCCGAGGCCGTCCATGTCGGCCAAGATCCCCGTGGCCGCCTCGTGCGCTTGGTCGACGTCGTTCGCGAGCAACCGGGCACGAGCGGCCACCAACCCCGCTCTGGCCCGGTTGTACGGATCCGGCACGGCGAGACCGTCGAAGACGGCGGCCGATTCGGCCGCTGCTCCCGCCGCGTCCTCGATCCGACCGAGGGCGAGGTAGGCGGCTCCCAGGTTCACCAGGATGAGGCCGAGGCTCCGGTCGGCTCCCAACGACCGGTTGGCGCTCGCCAGCGCCTCGAACTCCACGAGCGCCTCCTGTGGCATCCCCCGGTCGAGGTGCAGCAGTCCCAACGCCTCACGGGCGTCGGCGACACCGCGCCGGTCGTCGATCGACGCCGCGCGTTCCACCGACGCCCGCAGGTGCTGTTCCGCTTCCGGGAAGCGCCCCAAGGTCGTGCACACCCGGCCCAGGCGCTTCAGCATGTCCGCCTCCGCGAACGCGTTGCCCCAGCGCCTCGCGGCCTCGACCCCGCGTTGATCGACGGTCAACCGGTCGCGGTAGTGCTTGCGGTGCAGGAACAACGGCCACAGCACGTCGCTCAGGTGCCACGACAGCTCCGGCCACCCAAGGTCGAGCGCCAGTGCGCCGGCTTCGATCAGGTTCGCCCGCTCCTGGTCGAGCCAGTCGAGCGCGTCGTTCCGGTCCTCGAACCCCGGCACCTCGACCGGAACCGCCGAGAACTCGTAGGGCAGTCGCCTCCGGTGGGGACTCACCACCGCGTCCGCCGCGGCGGACGCTGCGAGGTACCACTCGATCATCGCGCGCTGCGCCGACCGCCGTGCCTCAGGGCCGTCGTCCGACTCGGCCTTGTCGCGGGCGTGCAGCCTCAGCAGGTCGTGGTAGTGGTAGCGGTCCTCGTCGATCTCTTCCACCAGACTCCCCTGCACCAGTTCTTCCAACGCCGCGTCGGCGTCCTCCGACGCGGCGGCCAGCAAGGAGTGCGCGAGCTCCGGGCCGAAGTCCCTTCCGGGGTGCAACGCCAACCTGCGGTAGAGCGTGGCCGTGGTGGCGGGCAGGGCGCGGTAGGAGAAGTCGAAGGTCGTGCGCACGGACAGGTCGGCGGACCTGGACAACTGCGCGAGCCGGAACCGCTCGTTCGTCAGCTCGGCCACCACTCGGCGCACCGACCACTTCGGCCTGGCCACCAACCGGGCCGCCGCCACCCGCACCGCGATCGGCAGGCCGCCGCACAGGTCGACCAGCGCCTCGGCGGGGGCGTGCTCCGCGGTGACCCTCTCGTGTCCGACGCTCTTGGCGAGCAGCCGCACACCGGCGCGCACGGTCAGCGGCGCCATGTCGAGCAGTCGGGCTCCGTCCGCTACGAGCCCGGTCAACCTGGTGCGGCTGGTGACCACCACCGCACTGCCCGTCGAAACGGGCAGGAGTGAGCGGACCTGCCCCGCCGAAAAGGCGTTGTCCAACACGACGAGCAGTGATCGGGACGCGATCAGCGACCGGTACAGGGCCGCCTGCTCGGCCAACTCGACAGGAACCCGGTGCGGTGGTGTTCCGAGGCTGCGAAGGAACAACGCCAGCGCTTCGCCGGGCAGCACCGGAGTGGATCCGCTGAAACCTGCGAGATCCACGTACAACTGGCCGTCCGCGAAGCGGCCGTGGACGCTGTGCGCCCAGTGCAGCGCTAGTGCCGTCTTGCCCATGCCACCCGGTCCGCACAGCACGGCCAGCATCCGACTCGACTCGCGTCCGCACCGCAGCAGTTCGTCGTCCAGTTCGGAAAGCTCGGCGGCCCGGTCGGTGAAGTGCGCCGGGGTTGCGGGCAACTGCTGCGGGACCGGCTCCGCGGCGGCCGTCGGCGAAGCGTGGAAGTGGACTCCGCCTTGGATGGCTCCTGCTTGAACGACGTTGCTCCCCTCGGCGCCCGTCAACCCGTTGACGACAGCCCCGACACCCTGCCCCGACCCGTTCATCGCACCCCCGTGCGCGCTCCCCACGAGCAACATCACGACCGTACGGTAGGAAACCGGCGCATGGTCCCTGACGTGCAAAGACCACTCGGGTGCGTTAGGCCGATGGGAGATTTGACCGTCGGTGATCTCGTTGAGTCCCGCGACGACGGGCAAACGGACGACAAGCGGCCGGTAGCCGGAGCGTGGTGACTCTCGGTTGGCCTTCCGGGCTCGGACGCGAGGAAGGCCAACCACGTCGCCCTCGGGCAGGTACGTGCTTCCACGGGCATCCAAGGGAAGCGGCCGGATCCGGGACCACCCGTTCGGTGGTCCGTGTCGATGCCGACGAAAGGGACTTCGAAGCCGTCGCAGAACCTGCGGAGTGGACGACCGGCCGTTACCGCGGCCGAATCGGCATTGCCCGCAGGAATTCGCGCGACGGTCGAGAACGAGCGCCTTCCGCGACCTTCCGCACACCGTCCGTGCCGAAGTGAGCACATCATCGGGGCGCGGCGACCCAGTGAGCCGTGGTCCTCATCCGAGGGGGCTGTACAGCCCGGACCAGCGGACACCGAGGTGGGAGGGGGTGCCGGTAAAAGCAAAGAAGTGGGGGCGCCCCAGATAAGGCACACAACATAGACGGATCGGCCACCCACACAAAAACACCCCCCCCCCCCAAAAATAAAAATAATCAAAAACAAAAAAAACAAAACGCGCCAGTACATA
>NZ_JBHYHC010000065.1:0-21403 GCF_042738955.1 Umezawaea sp. NPDC059074 | reverse complement strand
CCGGGGGGGGGGCTCCCCCCCCCGCCCCCGCCCACCCGGGGGGGGGGGGGGGGGCCTTAAACCCCAACCACGGGGCCCCCCAAAAGCCCCCCCCCACTTCTTTGACGGTGCGCCGCCAGGGACTCGAACCCCGGACCCGCTGATTAAGAGTCAGCTGCTCTAACCAACTGAGCTAGCGGCGCAGGTACTTCATCTTCACTTGTTTGTCTGAACCGTGTTGCTCCGTTCCGACGAGAAGAACATTAGCACAGCGGTTCGCGCAGTTCCCAATCGGCTGGTCAGGGCGGGTTTGGAGGGGTTGGATGGGGGGAGAACTTCGCGTTGGTAACGATCGCGTATCCGGGGCAACTCGGGTGGGGCGGGTGGCGTCTCCTGTAGTGGGGCGGCAGTGGTAGCACCTGCTTGCGCGCTGTCTCGTTGTACGGGGACCGGGTGAACGGATGGGTGCGATGGGGATGACGGGCAAGCGCGGGGTGTTCGGGCTGGTCGCCGTGGGGCTGGCTGCGATGTTGATCACAGGCTGCTCGTCCTCCCCGGCGGTCGAGGTGCAGGCGAACGCGCCCTCGACCAGCACCACACCGCCTCCTCCGCCCGTGACGTTGACGCTCGGCACCGCCGACGGGGCCGCGGGAGTGGCTCCGGGGCTGCCGGTCATCGCCACGGCCGCCGACGGGAAGCTCACGGACGTGAAGCTGACCGCTGCCGACGGTGTCGTCATCGGGGGGCAGATCAGCCCGGACGGGTTGCAGTGGGCCAATAGCGTTCCGCTCGCCTACGACAAGGCGTACACGCTGTCGGCGACCGGGCAGGGGGCCGACGGGAAGCCGGTCACCAAGACGTCGGCGTTCTCGACGGTGAAGCCGCGGACGCTGACCTACGTGGAGACGAACCCGGTCGACGGCGCGACGGTGGGCGTCGGCCAGCCGATCGCCTTCTACTTCGACGAGCCGATCACGGACAAGCTGGCCGCCGAGGCCGCGCTCCAGATCACGACCGAGCCCAAGGTCGAAGGCGCGTTCTACTGGTTCAACGAGAAGGAAGTGCACTGGCGGCCGCAGAACTTCTGGGCTGCGGGCACGAAGATCACCATCAACGCCAAGGTCTACGGCAAGAACATGGGCAACGGGATCTACGGCCAGGAGGACCGGACGATCAACGCCACCATCGGCGACGCGGTCGTCCACGAGGCCGACGGCGGCACGCACCAGGTCGTGACGAAGGTCAACGGCCAGGTCGTGCGGACCGTGCCGACGTCCATGGGCAACGCGGCGAACACGACGCCCACCGGCACGTACGTGCTGACGGAGAAGCGCGACCACATGATCATGGACTCGACGACGTACGGGCTGGCGCTGGACGCGGGCGGCTACAAGACGCCGGTCGACTGGGCGACGCGGATGTCGAACAGCGGGATCTTCGTGCACTCCGCGCCGTGGTCCGTCGGCGACCAGGGCAACCGGAACGTCAGCCACGGGTGCCTGAACATGTCTCCGGAGAACGCGAAGTGGTTCTTCGACAACGCCAAGCCCGGCGACGTCGTGATCGTCACGAACTCGGGCGGCCCGCCGCTGGAGTCGTGGGACGGCTTCGGCGACTGGCAGGTGCCGTGGGACCAGTGGGTCGCCGGTAACCGCTAGTCGCCTTCGAGAAAGGGCGGTGCTTCCGGGAGGGAGGCACCGCCCTTTCGCATCCGTGCCACTGTGGACAGTCAGCGCCGACGACCGTTACAGGTCCTTCACCTGGCCGTGGTCGACGACCAGGCGGCGGGTGGTCTGGACGGCGTCGAGCATGCGGCGGTCGTGGGTGACCAGCAGCAGCGTGCCGGTGTAGCTCTCCAGCGCGGATTCGAGCTGTTCGATCGCGGGCAGGTCGAGGTGGTTGGTCGGCTCGTCGAGCACGAGCAGGTTCACGCCGCGGGCCTGGAGGAGGGCCAGTGCGGCGCGGGTGCGTTCGCCGGGGGAGAGCGAGGCCGCGGTGCGCAGCACATGGGCGGCCTTGAGACCGAACTTGGCCAGCAGGGTGCGGACGTCGGCGGGCGCCAGTTCCGGCACCTCCAGTTCGAACGCCTCCGCGAGGGGCTGGTCGCCGAGGAACAGGCCGCGGGCCTGGTCGATCTCGCCCACGACCACGCCGGACCCCAGGGTGGCGACGCCGTCGTCCAGCGGGACGCGGCCCAGCAGCGCGCCGAGGAGCGTGGACTTGCCCGCGCCGTTCGCGCCGGTGATGGCGACCCGGTCCGCCCAGTCGATCTGGAGGTTCACCGGGCCGAGGGTGAACTCGCCGCGGGTCACGACCGCGCGGCTGAGGGACGCGACGATCGCGCCCGCCCGTGGAGCCGGGGCGATCTCCATCCGGAGTTCCCACTCCTTGCGGGGCTCCTCCACGACGTCGAGGCGTTCGATCATCCGGTCCGTCTGCCGGGCCTTCGACGCCTGCTTCTCGGTCGCCTCGGTGCGGGACGCGCGGCCCTTCTTGTCGTTGTCGGTCTGCTTGCGCCGGGCGTTCTTCACGCCCTTCTCCATCCACGCCCGCTGCATCCGGCCACGCGCTTCGAGCGACGCCTTGGTGTCGGCGAACTCCTCGTACTCCTCGCGGGCGTGCCTGCGGGCGACCTCGCGCTCCTCCAGGTACGCCGCGTAACCGCCGCCGTAGGTGCGCACCTGCTGCTGCGCGAGGTCCAGTTCGACCACGCGGGTGACCGTGCGGGCGAGGAACTCGCGGTCGTGGCTGACGACGACCGTGCCCGCGCGCAGGTCGCCGACGAACCGCTCCAGGCGGTCCAGGCCGTCGAGGTCCAGGTCGTTGGTCGGCTCGTCGAGCAGGAAGATGTCGTACCGGCTGAGCAGCAGCGACGCCATGCCCGCGCGGGCCGCCTGGCCGCCGGACAGCGACGTCATCGGCTGGTCGAGGTCGACCGCGAGGCCCAGGTCGGCGACGACCTCGACCGAGCGCTCCTCCAGGTCCGCGCCGCCCAGGGCGAGCCAGTGCTCCAGCGCGTCGCCGTACTCGTCGTCGGAGCCGGACGTGCCCATGCTCAACGCCTCGGTCGCCGCGTCCAGGACCCGCTGCGCGAAGTCGACGCCCGTGCGGCGGGCCAGGAACTCGCGCACGGTCTCGCCCGGACGGCGTTCCGGCTCCTGGGGGAGGTGGCCGACGGTCGCCGACGGCGGGCTCAGCCGCACGGTGCCCTGCTCGGCCGGGATCAGGCCCGCCAACGTCCGGAGCAAGGTCGACTTCCCGGCCCCGTTGACGCCGACGAGCCCGATCACGTCACCCGGTGCGACCACCAGTTGGAGGTCGGAGAACAGCACCCGGTCGCCGTGCCCGGCGGCGAGGTCCTTGGCGACGAGGGTGGCGCTCATGAAGGCTCTCCAGACGTGAAAACGCCCCCTGACCTGCTAGGTCAGGGGGCGTTCGCTTGGGGTGAGTGACGGGACTTGAACCCGCGACACCTGGGATCACAACCCAGTGCTCTGCCAGCTGAGCTACACCCACCAAGACCGGTTGACCGGCACGAGAAGCATAGCGTGCCGACCGACCGGGGAAGAAATCGGGTGGTCAACCGATCCCGTCGGCCTTCAGCAGCTCCGCCGCGACGGCCTGGGCCTGGTCCGAACTCGGGCCGGGAGGGGCCACGAACGCGGTGCGCCGGTAGTACGCCAGTTCGCGGATGGACTCCTTGATGTCCGCGAGCGCCCGGTGCGCGAGGCCCTTCTCCGGCTGCGCGTAGTAGATGCGCGGGTACCAGCGCCTGCACAGCTCCTTGATCGACGACACGTCGATCATCCGGTAGTGCAGGTGGCCGTCGAGCGCGGGCATGTCGCGGGCGATGAAACCGCGGTCCGTCGCGATCGAGTTGCCCGCCAGCGGCGCGGTGCGCGGGTCCGGCACCCACTCCTTGATGTACGCGAGCACCTGGGCCTCGGCCTCCTCGATGCTGACGGTCGACCGGCGGACCTCCTCGGTCAGCCCGGACTTCGCGTGCATCTCCACGACGACCTCGGGCATCCCGGCGAGCGCGTCGTCGTCCGCGTGGATCACCACGTCGACGCCTTCGCCGAGGACGTTCAGGTCGGCGTCGGTGACGAGCGCGGCGATCTCGATCAGGGCGTCCTTCCCGAGTTCGAGGCCGGTCATCTCACAGTCGATCCACACCAGACGATCCATCACCCGCGAGAGCCTAGTCTCTCGTGACCTCGACGGCCCTCGCGCTTCGAGTGGCGCGTCCCGGTTCCCTCATTACGCTGGGGCGAATGACTCAGCAGCAGTCCGCGGCGGCCGAGATCGCGGCCGGGTACGCCTCGGAAGGTCGGGCGGTCGAACTCGGCGCGGTCCTCGTGGACGGCGCTGTCGAGTCCACCGCGCACGTGCGGTTGCCGTTGGCGATGATGAACCGGCACGGGCTGGTCGCGGGCGCGACGGGCACGGGCAAGACCAAGACCCTCCAGCTGATCGCCGAGCAGTTGTCGGCAGCCGGGGTGCCGGTGGTGATGGCGGATGTGAAGGGCGACCTCTCCGGGCTGTCGCGGGCGGGGTCGAGCAGCGACCGGATCACCGCGCGGGCCGCGGACACGGGTGACGACTGGCAGCCCCAAGCGCACCCGGTGCGGTTCCTGTCGCTCGGCACCGGTGGCGCGGGCGTGCCGGTGCGCGCGACGATCACCAGCTTCGGCCCGATCCTGCTGTCGAAGGTGTTGGGGCTCAACGACACCCAGGAGTCGACGCTCGGGCTGATCTTCCACTGGGCCGACACCCGCGGGCTGGCCCTGTTGGACACCAAGGACCTCCGCTCGGTGATCAACCACCTCACGAGCGACGAGGGCAAGGAGGACCTGAAGGGCATCGGCGGGGTCTCGTCGGCCACGGCGGGCGTGATCCTGCGGGCGTTGGTGAACCTGGAGGCCCAGGGCGGCGACACGTTCTTCGGCGAGCCCGAGCTGGACCCGGCCGACCTCATGCGGCAGGTCGACGGCAAGGGCGTGATCACGTTGCTGGAACTCGCGGAATTCCAGTCGAGGCCCGCGCTGTTCTCCACGTTCCTCATGTGGCTGCTGGCCGAGCTGTTCCAGGAACTGCCCGAGGAGGGCGACCTGGACCAGCCGAAGCTGGTGTTCTTCTTCGACGAGGCCCACCTGCTGTTCGCGGACGCGTCGAAGGCGTTCCTGGAGCAGATCACCCAGACCGTGAAGCTCATCCGCTCCAAGGGCGTCGGCGTCTTCTTCTGCACCCAGCTGCCGACGGACATCCCGAACGACGTGCTGTCGCAGCTCGGCGCGCGGGTGCAGCACGCGTTGCGCGCGTTCACGCCGGACGACCAGAAAGCCTTGTCCCGCACGGTGAAGACGTACCCGACGTCGACGCACTACGACCTGGAGAAGGCGTTGACGTCGCTCGGCACCGGCGAGGCGATCGTGACGGTGCTCAGCGAGAAGGGCGCGCCCACCCCGGTCGCGTGGACCAGGCTGCGCGCGCCCCGCTCGCTGATGGACACCATCGGCCAGGACGCCATCCGGCAGGAGGCCGCGTCGTCGGACCTGCACGGCAAGTACGCCGAGACGATCGACCGCGAGTCCGCCTACGAGAAGCTCACGGCCAAGGTCGTGCCTCAGGCCGAGGAGAAGGAACGCCGGGAGGAGAAGCACGACCCCGGCCTCGTGGAGAAGGTGCTCGGCAACACCGCGGTGAAGTCGTTCCTCCGCTCAGCGGCCAGCGCTCTGGGCCGGGAGATCACCCGCGGGCTCTTCGGCACCGCGCGGAAGCGCAAGTGACCGCTTGACCAGCAACGACAGCGCGGCGGCCGCGATGCTGAGCCCTCCCGCGACGTAGAACGTCAGCGCGTAGTCGCCGAAGTGGTCACGGGCCAGGCCCGCGGCCGTGGCGGCGATGGCCGCGCCGATCTGGTGCGACGCGAACACCCAGCCGAACACGACCGGGCCCGCGTCGCCGAAGATCTCCCGGCACAGCGCGACGGTCGGCGGCACGGTCGCGACCCAGTCCAGGCCGTAGAAGATGATGAACACCAGCATGCTCGGGTGCACGGAGCTGGCGAACAGCTGCGTCAGCAGCAGGAGCGAGATCCCGCGCAGCAGGTAGTAGGCGGCCAGCAGGATCCGCGAGTCGACCTTGTCGGTCAGCCAGCCGGAGAAGATCGTGCCGACGATGTCGAACAGCCCGACCAGCGCGAGCAGGTTCGCGGCCGTGGTCGACGGCATCCCGTGGTCGTGCGCGGCGGGGATGAAGTGCGTGCCGACGAGCCCGTTCGTGGTCATCCCGCAGATCGCGAACCCGCCCGCCAGGTACCAGAACGACCGTGTGCGCGAGGCGGTCCGCAGGGCGTTGATCGCGTTGCGCGCGGCCCCGCCGGTGGGGGCCGGGGGCGTCACGATCTCCGTGCCGCCGTACAGCGGCAGGCCGAGGTCGGCGGGGTGCTCCTTGAGCAGGAAGTACGCCAGCGGCACGACGAGCAGCGCCGCGCCCGCGATGACCAGCGACGAGTAGCGCCAGCCCGACGACTCGGCGAGCCCGGCGATCACCGGCAGGAACACCAGTTGACCGGTCGCGCCACCCGCGGTGAGCACGCCCGTGACGAGCCCCCGGCGCTTGACGAACCAGCGCCCGGTGATGGTCGCGACGAACGCGAGCGCCATCGACCCGGTGCCCAGGCCGACCAGCACGCCCCACAGCAGGATCAGCTGCCAGCTCGCCGTCATGAACACCGTGAGCCCGCTGCCGACCGAGACGAGCAGCAGCGCCAGGCTCACGACGCGGCGGACGCCGAAGCGCGCCATCAGGGCGGCGGCGAACGGGGCCGTGAGGCCGTAGAGCATCAGGTTGACCGAGACGGCGAGCGAGATCGTGGCGCGCGACCAGCCGAACTCCCGCTGCAACGGCTCGATGAGGGCTCCCGGCGCGGAGCGGAACCCGGCCGCGCCGATGAGCGCGATGAAGGACACCGCGGCGACTACCCAGGCCCAGTGGAGAGTGGTGCGGCCCTGACGGGCCTCGATCTGCGTCACCGGCAGAGCATCCGCCGAACGGCCGCGCCAGACCAGTGGCCGGAAGGCCATCATGTGCAAGAATCGGGCCATGAGGCGTCACGAGGTGGCGGTGCTCGCCCTCGACCAGGTCACCGGCTTCGACCTGGGCACCCCCACGCAGGTGCTCGGCACGGCCCGCGACGAGGACGAGCGGCACTACTACCGGGTCCGCGTGTGCACGCCCGGCAACCGGCCGGTGCGCAGCTCGGCCGGGTACTCCGTGCTGGGCGACCACGGCCTCGAACTGCTCGCCGAGGCCGACACGATCGTCGTGTCCGGGCAGCAGCGGGCCGACCTGCTCTACCGCGACCCGCTCGCCGACGACGTGCTCGGCGCCCTGGTCGCCGCCGCGCCGACCACCCGGATCGTCTCCATCTGCACCGGCGCGTTCACGCTCGCCGCGGCCGGGCTGCTCGACGGCCGCCGCGCCACCACGCACTGGTGGTACGCCGACGCGTTCCGCCGGATGTTCCCGCACGTGGACCTCGACCCGGACGCGCTGTTCGTCGACGAGGACGACGTCCTCACGTCGGCGGGCGTCGGCGCGGGCATCGACCTGTGCCTGCACCTGATCCGCAAGGACTTCGGCACCGAGGCCGCCAACCGCGCCGCCCGCCGCTGCGTCGTGCCGCCGTGGCGCTCCGGCGGCCAGTCGCAGTACATCGAACGCCCGGTGCCGCCGCCGGAGACGACCTCGACCGCCCCGGCCCGCGAGTACGCGCTGGCCAGGCTCGACGAGCCGCTGGACCTGCGGTCGCTGGCCGAGCACGTGCGGATGAGCGTCCGCACGTTCACCCGCCGCTTCCGCGAGGAGACCGGCATGAGCCCCGGCAAGTGGATCACCCAGCAGCGCGTGGAACGGGCCCGCCACCTGCTGGAGGCCACGGACCTGCCGGTGGACGTCGTGGCGCAGCGCTCGGGGTTCGGCACGGGGGCGGCGTTGCGGCAGCAGATGAGCACCGCGCTGGGGGTCGCGCCCAGCGTGTACCGCAGCACCTTCCGGGCCGCGGGCTGACCTGGCGCTTCGCTGTCGGTGATCGGACCATGCCTTGACGTGACGGCGTCGGAGCTGCGAACAATGTGCGGTGACTGAGATCAAGCACAGGTCCGTCCCGGTGAACGGCATCACCCTGAACATCGCGGAAGCGGGCGAAGGACCGCTTGTCGTGCTGCTGCACGGCTTCCCGGAGAGCTCCTACTCCTACCGCCACCAGCTGACGGCGCTGGCCGAGGCCGGCTACCACGCCGTGGCGCCGGACCAGCGCGGCTACCCGCGCTCCGAGCACCCCGCGTCGGCCGACGACTACTCGATCCTGCACCTCGTCGGCGACGTCGTGGGCCTGATCGGCGCGCTCGGCGCCCCGGACGCCGTGGTCGTCGGCCACGACTGGGGCTCGCCGGTCGCGTGGAACACCGCGCTGTTCCGGCCCGACCTGGTGCGCGGCGTGGTGTCGCTGAGCGTGCCGTTCCAGCCGCGCGGGGACATCGCGCCGCTGGACGGGGTGCGGGCCGCGTTCGGCGAGAAGTTCTACCAGATCTACTTCCAGGAGCCAGGTGTCGCGGAGAAGGAGCTGGAAGGCGACACCGCGGCGATGTTCACCAAGATGTTCTACTGGTACTCCGGTGACAGCCCGCAGGTGCAGAACCTGATCACCGACGAGAACGGCATGACCGGATCCCTTGCCCTGCCGGAGGAACTGCCGTCGTGGTTCACCGCGGAGGACATCGCCGCCTACACGGCCGAGTTCGCCGAGGAGGGGTTCACCGGGGCGCTCAACTGGTACCGCAACATCGACCGGAACTGGGAGCTGACCACGGCGTGGGCCGGCGCGAAGATCACCGTGCCCGCGATGTTCCTCGGCGGTGACAAGGATCCGGTGGTGAACTGGTTCGACCCGGCGACCCTCGAACTCGCGATGACGCCCGCCGTGGAGAACCTGACGTCGTTCGGCCTGGTCGAGGGCGCGGGCCACTGGATCCAGCAGGAACGTCCCGACGAGACGAACGCGGCGCTGATCGCGTTCGCCCGGTCCGTGGACCGCTAGTCGGGGTGCGGTCCCGCCGGGGCCGAGGTCGTGGCCCCGGCGAGGACCCGTTCGAACCGGACCAGCGCGTCGTCCACGACGTCGTCGGTGTCGGCCATGCTGGTGAGCAACCTGCTGCCCGCCAACGTGATCAGGCCCTCCGCGGTGAACGCGGCGCCGAACTCCTGCAACGCCGTCAGCCGGTCGCCCGCCTGCGCCACCGACTCCGGCGACCGCAGGTCGAGGTTGAGGATGCCGGTCGTATTCAGGTGCACGATCGAGCCGAAGTTGTAGGCCACGTAGGGCAACGAGTGCCGCTCGACGATCCGCTCCAGGCCCGCCCGGAGCCGGTCGCCCGCTCGGGACGCCTTGCCGGGCGCGTCGACCCGCTCCATCTCCACCAGCGCGTGGTAGCCCGCCGCGCACGACACCGCGCTCGCGGCCAGCGTGCCGCCGACGAACACCCGCTTGCCGAACGCCGCCATGCCGCCCGCGAAGACCTCCATCACCTCGCGCCTGCCGCCGACGCCGCCCGCGCCGGGATACCCGCCCGCGACGCACTTGCCGAACAGCGTCAGGTCCGGCGTCACGCCGAGGAGCGCTTGCGCGCCACCGAGTCCGAGCCGGAACCCGGACACCACCTCGTCGTGCACCAGCAGCGCGCCGAACTCGTCGCACAGCTCCCGAACGCGCCGCTGGTACTCGGGCGTCGTCGGCCACGTGCCGCTCTCCGGCCCGATCGGCTCCACCAGCACGGCCGCCGTGCCGCCGTCGGCCGCGTTGGCGACCAGCGCGTCTCGCAGCGCGTCCTCGTCGCCGGGGAACACCTCGGTGGTCCGCGCGTACGCGCCCGGCGGAACCCCGGTCGCCTCCAGCGGACCTGTGCCGGGCAGCCGCATCCCGACGACCAGCTGGTCGCTCCAGCCGTGGTACCCGCCGCCGACCTTCACCACGTGCGCCTTGCCGGTGAACGCCCGCGCCGCGCGGATCGCGGCCATCGCGCTCTCCGTGCCGGAGCCGAGCATCCGGAACAGCTCCACCGACGGCACCAGGTCGCGGACCAGTTCGGCGAGCCTCAGCTCGTACGGGTGGGTCATCCCGGTGGCGGGCCCGCACTCGGCGAGCACCTTCGTCACGGCCTCCAGCACCACGGGGTGGTTCGTGCCGAGCACCGTCGCGCCGCCCGCCTGGAGCAGGTCGGTGTACCGGTTGCCGTCCGCGTCCCACAGGTGGGCGCCGGAGCCGCGCACGACCTCCAGCGGGAACGGCTTGGAGAACGCCAGGTTGTGCTGCGAACCGCCCGGCACGACCTCGCGCATCCGTTCGGCCGACCGCTTGGACGTGGGGCACCGCTCGTCGAACCACGCCAGGTCCGCGGCGGCCCGCTCACGGGTCACCGGCCGCACGGGCGCGGCGACCAGCGCCGAGATCCTCTTGCCCACCAGTGCCGCGTCCGGCCACCCGTCCATGCCACTCCCCGGTCGACGTCCTTGGGGGACAACACTTCCAGCCTAGGGCGACGACCGGGGACGACCGTCCAAACGAGACGCGGTCAGGGGTGTGGCCGCGGTCACCCGTCGCCGCGGACCAGGAACGGGCGCAGCAGGTCCGGCACGGCCTCGTCGGCCAGCAGCAGTCCGGCCTCCGCGTCGACGTCGATCACGTGGTAGACGCCGTCGCCCGCGGCCGTGGTCGCCGACACCGTCGCCAATCCCGCTCGACGCTGGAAGAACGACTGCGAAACGCGCCAGCCGATGATGCCGCTGCGTTGCAGCGCAACGGTTTCCCGCAGCGCCGAACCGCTGCGCGCCACCAGGTAGCGCTCGGTCAGGGCGTGGCCGAGCGCGCGGTAGCGGTCCCAGCCCATCAGCGCCGCGAACGGCAGCAGCGCCAGCGCCGCCTGCCACGTCCACGACGGCGCGAAGAGCGCGAGCACCCCCGCCAGCACCAGCACCGGCAGCACGGCGCGGACGATCCGCCTGCGCAGCGCCACCAGCGGGTGCCGCCGCAACGGCGCCGTGGTCGGGGATTCCGCGACGTGCAGGACCTCGTGCGCCACGCGGTGCGCCTCGGCGATCGGCGCGGGCGGCAGCAGCAGGCTGCTCTCGCCCTTGGTGCCGAGCCCGGTGGCCACGGCCGTGGCCCGCGCGCCCCGGCCGAGCCGCAGCAGCAACGGCTCCTGCACCTCCACGCCGCGCAGCCGGTCCTCGTCCACGGACACCGAGCGGGTGGTCAGCAGGCCGCGCCGCACGCGAAGCGTCCCGTCGTCCTCCCTGGTCAGCCGGTAGCCCCAGAACTGCACGACGTACACCAGCAGGGAGGCGATCACGGCCAGCACCAGCACCACGCCCAGCAGCACCGCGATGGTCAGCACGAGCGGCGCGCTGGTCACCCACTCGACGACGTCGTGCAGGCCGGAGAACGCGGACCGCCGCAGGTCGAACTCCTGCGCGTAGTTCATCAGCACGCCGAACGTGCCGCCGACCGCGACCAGCCCGGACACCGTCAGCGGCGCGAAGCGCAACCAGCGCGGGTCGAACTTCGCCAGCAGCGCGCTGCGTTCGCGCGGGGGCGCGGCGGGGTCCAGCGAGACGGGGACGAGCCGGGCCCGGTCGAGCAGCAGTTGGCGCAGCCGCTCGGCCTCCCGCGCGGACACGGCGTCCAGCGTCACGCCGCCGTTCTCGCCCGCCTTCTCGTGCTGGCCGGTGCCGACCCGGATCGCGGACAGGCCGAACAGCCGGTGGCCGAGCTTCGAGGTCAGGTCCACGGTCCGGATGCGGTCCCTCGGCACCGCGAGGCGCTTGCGCACCAGCAGACCCGTGTGCAGCTCCACCTGCTCGTCGGTGATCCGGTAGCGGGTGGTGAACCAGCTCAGCAGCCCGAACAGCACCACGAGCACGATGACGCCGCCGCTCATCGCGATGCGCCACTTGTCGCCGCCGCCGAGCACGATCAGGCCGACCAGCACCGGGATCAGGCCCAGCAGCTCGTTGAGGGGGCGCACGATCAGCATCCGCAGGTCGAGCCGGTGCCACTCCAGCACCGGCTCCGCCTCCAGGAGTTCGGGCGCGCTGGGGAACTCCGGCGCGGTCACGTGGCGTCGCCGGGGGTCGCGTCCGTGGTGGTGGTCAGCTCGTCGGCCAACCGGACCGCGGACTCGTGGTCCAGCCCCTCGATGTGCACCGGGCCCGCGGCCGACGCGGTCGTCACGGTCACCGTGGACAGGCCGAGCAGTTGTTGCAGCGGACCGCGTTTGGTGTCGACGGTCTGGATCCGGGACACCGGCGCGATGCGCCACTCCTGGCTCAGCCAGCCGGTCAGCGTGTAGACCGCGACCGGCGTGGACTCCCAGCGGTGCACCCGGAAGCGCCAGCGCGGCATCACGACGGTGTGCGCGACCGCCAGGACGCCGGTCACGACGGCGGCGGTGAGCTGCCAGGTCGGCGGGGAGTCCACGAACAGCAGGACGACCAGCTGCGGCAGCAGCACGACCGTCCACCCGATCACGGCGTGCAAGGTCCAGAGCGTGATCGACTTCCGGCTTACCTGGTGCCGCGGCGCACGCAGCCTCACCTGCTCAGTGGTCACCCCACCACTCTGCCTCAAGACCGGACCCGGCACTGGCCCGGTCCTGAGGTCGGCGGGTCAGCCCGCCTGGTAGGGCGGGGAGAAGATCTCGCCGGGCTCGCCCGCGACGAACTGCGCGTCGGCCTGCGCGATGCCCGCGCCCAGACCGGTGATGCCGAGGCACAGCACCACCGCGACCAAGATCCGGCGGATAGAGTTCACAACCATCATCGAGCTCCGTTCGATTGGCAGCGGCTTTGGACGAACGCGAAGGCGCGAGCGCGGGCCCGCGAGCACGGGTGGGCACGGGATTCGGGGCGAGGCTGCGCGCCACGCGGGAACGGCGCGGCCTGGCGCAGAAGGACCTCGCGTGCCCCGGCGTGTCGATGAGCTACGTGTCCCGCCTGGAGTCCGGGCACCGCACGCCGTCCACGCGGGTGGTGCGGAAGCTGGCGGAGGTGCTGGAGGTCGACCCCAGCGAGCTGGTCGGCGACGACCACGGCGCGGACCAGGACCTGGCGCTCGCGTGGTGCGAGGCGCTGATCGCCTACCACGACGGCGACGTGGACCGGGCGGCCGACCTGCTGGCGCTGCTCGGCCCGCGCACCGGCGGCGACGTGTTCGGCTGGTGCGTGCAGTGGACGCGGCTCATGGTGCAGTCGCGGCTCGGTGACGGCGTGGCGCTGCTGCGCGTCGCGAACCGGCTGCGGGCGGGCTGGTCGCCCGGTCCCGCGGTGGACTCGCTGGTGGAGACCCAGCGCGCCAACGCCTTGCGGATGCTCGGCCGGTCGGCCGACGCCGTGCGCGCCGCCCGGCTGGCGGTCGACCTCGCGAGCGCGGACGGGGGCGAGCAGGTGGCCAGGGTGCGCGTCCGGGCGCTCGTCGCGCTCTGCTCGGAGCTGATCGCCGCGGGCCGGGTCGCCGAGGCCGAGCGGACGGCGGACCTGCTCGCGGACGAACCGGACCTCGGCTGCGCCCGGCTGCTCATCTCGTCCTGGTGGGTGCGCGCGCGGGTGGCCGACCGGCTCGGCGACCGGTCCGGGGCGGCGGACCGGATGCGGCGGGCGCGCGACCTCGCGGACACCTTCACCGGCGACCCGGTGTTCCGCTGCCGGGTGCTGCTGGCGTGGGCCGCGGTCGAGCCGCGGTCGGCCGATCCCGACCTGGACCGGGTCGTGGCGGTGCTCGACGACGTCGAGGCCACGCCGTCCGGCGGCCGGCCGGACGTGCTCGCGCAGGCGAAGGCCGTGCGGGCGGAGGTCCTGCTGCGCTTCGGCGAGGTCGACGAGTGCGAGCGGCTCGCCCGGCAGGCGCTCGACCTCGACGCGCTGGGACCGGAGGACAGGCTGCGCTGCGGACTGCTGCTCGTGCGGGCGTCGGACGAGCGCGACGAGGAGTCCGGTCGGGACGCTCGGGAACGGCTGACGGCCCTGCTGGACGGCGTCGACCCGGAAGCCGTCGACCCGGTCCTGTGGCGCGACGCCGCGGGAGTGGCGCTGCGGCAACGCTGAAACGGGGTGGCGTCGCCTCCTCAGCTCCCGCATGGCTGTACCGCCGCTCAGCTCTTCGGCCGCGCCCCGCGCACGTCCGACCGGAGCATGACACATGGGAGTCATCCATTTCATCACCCAGTTATGCCGCACTTCGGTGGGCAAATGACCCAACCCCGCTGGTCCGGTGGTCGAGGCAAGCCACTGTCCGGGCGACTGGAGCGGGACTTGACCGCCCGTTGTCACGGTCGGCTCAGCCCACCGGCTCCGGCTGGACGTCGACCGCGTCGGGGTCCAGGTCGATCCACCACACGACCGCGCCCGCCCGGCCGTGGACGCCGAGGGTGCGGTAGATCCGCTGGAGGTGGTTCTGGACGGTCTTCGGGGACAGTCCGAGCCTGCCCGCGATGGCGTTGGTGTTCGCCCCGGACACGACGAGCTGGAGCACCTCGATGCCGCGCCTGGTCAGCCCCGCGCGCAACGCCCGCGCGATCCGGCTGTTCGTCCGTTCGGCGGTCGCGGTGGTGTTGGGGCGCAACGGTTTCGGCCCGGTCGGCGCGAAGTCCAGCCGGGCCAGCCCCGCGGTGAGGTCGTGCTCGCGCAGCCGCAGCAGGTCCCGGCCGTCCCGCACCTCGCGCAGCCGGTGCTGCTCCAGTTGCGACCGCGCGTGCCGCAGCGCGGGACCGAGCTGCCCGGCCCGTTCGTAGGTCGCGCTCAACGCGCCGTGCGCCCGCACCGCCACCTCGCGCGCCAGGCAGGCCACCGCCAGCTCGGCCGCGCGGTGCAGCCGGGCGAGCTGCTCGCCGACCCGGTCGCGCGCCCCGCTGATCCTGGCCTGCGCCAGCAGCAGCTCGGCCTGCGCCACCGGACGGTCGTGCCCGGTCAGCAGCTCCTCGGCCCGGCGGCACGACCGGCGCGCGCGCTCGACCTCGCCGAGGTCCAGCCGCACGTGGGCCAGCAGCACCGTGACGCGGGCCAGCCGAACGCCGTCGTCGACCTGCTTCCACCGGTCCCGGACGTGCGCGCACAGCGCCTCGGCCCGCCGCAGTTCCCGTTCCCGCGCACCGGGTCCGCTCAGCACCCGCGCCTGTTCGAACAGGATCGAGCCGATCAGCTCGGGGTCGCCGCCCAGCTCAGCCAGCCCGAGGGATCGCGCCAGCGAGCGCAGCGACCGTTCGGACGAGTCCAGCCGCAGCTCCACGACCGCGCGCGACAGCCCGCACCGCGCCTGGAGCCCCACGCGCCGGTGGGCCACGGCGACGCCCAGCACGTGGTCGATGGCGTCCAGCGCGTCGGCCAGCAGCCCGCGCTGCCCCAGCGCCACGGACTGCGCGAGGACGCTCTCCGCCACGCCCTCGGCGTCCTCCAGCCACGAGAAGGCGGCAAGCGCTTTCTCGGCGAACTCCACCGCGTCGGCCGAGCGGTCCTCGTCGAGCGCGATGCGCGCCTCCCGGAGGTTCGCCGAGGCGTTCACCCGTGGATCGCCCGCCTCCGCGCGAGGAAGAGGAATCGTCATCCGCCCGCCAATACCCGCTCCGCTTTCCGCCTCAGACAGGATACGGAGGCAGTTCGCGCTTGAGCACCTTGCCGGTGGCGTTGCGCGGCAACGCGTCCAGGAACACCACGTCGCGCGGCACGGAGAACCTGGCCAGGTGCGTCCGAACGTGGTCGCGCACGGCCTCCTCGTCGAGCGATCCGGGGTCGACGCACACCACGTACGCCGCCAGCCGCGCGCCGAACTCGTCGTCCGGCACGCCCGTCACCGCCACCTCGCGGACCTGGTCCAGCCCGGCGAGCAGCGCCTCCACCTCCGCCGGGTACACGTTCTCCCCGCCGGACACGATCATGTCGTCGTCCCGCCCCGCCACGAACAGCAGCCCGGTGTCGTCGCGGTAGCCGACGTCGCCGGTGGACATCAGACCGTCGCGGACCTCCTTGCCCTTCCCGTTGGTGTAGCCGTCGAACAGCATGTCGTTGGCGACGAAGATCCGGCCGACCCCGCCGGTCGGCACGGGGTCGCCGTGCTCGTCCAGGATCGCCAGCCGGGTGCCGCGCGGCGGCAGGCCGACGGTCCCCGGTTCGCGAGCCAGCTCGTCGGGTTTCGCGATGCTGACCCACGACACCTCCGTGGAGCCGTAGAGGTTGTAGAGCACCGGGCCGAACTCGCGCAGGCACCGCGTCGCGACCGGCGGCGGCAGCGCGGACCCGCTCGACGCGATCACCCGCAGGCTCGGCACGTCGCGGTCGGGCAGCTCCAGGATCCGTTGCAGCATCACGGGAACGACGAACAGCGCGCCGCACTCCCGGTCGCGCACGTCGGCCAGCAGCACCTCGGGGTCGAACTTCCGCCGCAGCACCAGCGTGGCCCCGAGGACCAGGCCGATCTGGAACGCCGCCAGCCCCCACGTGTGGAACAGCGGCGCGGGCACGGCGATGGTCTCCCCCTCCCGCAAGGGGATCCGGGACAGCAGCGCGGCGGCGGGGGAGAGGCCCGCGGGTTCCGGGCGGCGGGCGCCCTTGGGCGTGCCGGTCGTGCCGGAGGTGAGCACGACGAGCCTGCCGCGCGGCGGCCGTCGCGGCAACGGGGTCGCGGCCGCCTCGGCGATCACCTCGGCCACGTCGGTGATCCGCTCCACGTCCGGCGGCAGGTCGGTGAACTCGGCGTCCGCGACGACGACCGCCGCCTCCTGCTCACGCAGCACGGTGGCGAGCTGACCCTTGCTGAGCCCGGTGTTGAGCAGCACGGCGTGCGCGCCGATCTTGGCGCACGCCACCATCGTCTCGACGAAACCCCGGTGGTTGCGGCAGAGCACGGCGACCTTGCCGCCCGCCCGCACCCCGCGCCCCAGCAGGCCGTTGGCCAGCCGGGTGGTGCGCTCGTCGACCTCGGCGAACGTCAGCACGCCGTCGTCGTCGACGATCGCGGGCCGGTCCGGGTGCCTTGCCGCGCCCATCGCGTAGCCCCACGCGACGGTGATGTCCCAGTGGACGTACCCCGCGAGCACGCCGACGAGCCGGTCCGGGCGCATCGGCCGCACCACGCCCGCCCGCACGAGCGTGACCAGGTCGCGCACCGGCCTCATCGCCGCCTCCCCAGCACCAGCCGCGTGAGGCCCGCGGCGACGGAGGCCAACGGCGGCGTCGAGTCGTCCGGGAACACCCGGAAAGCCAGGTGCGCCACCGCCCGCGACGTCCTCGGGGCCACCTTGCGCGCCATCTCGGCGAAGACGCCGAACGGCCGGTTGACCTCCTCGGGCCTCTCCACCAACGCGCGCACCACGAGTTCCGCCGCCTGCTCCGGCGTCAACGCGGGCACGGCGTCGTACGCCTTGGTCGGGCCGATCATCGGCGTGCGCACCAACGGCATCCGCACGGAGGTGAACGTGACGCCGTCCGCGACCAGTTCGGCCGCGGCGACCCGGCTGACGGCCTCCAGCGCCGCCTTCGACCCCAGGTACGCCGAGAAGCGCGGGGTGTTGACCTGCACGCCCATCGTGGAGACGTTCACGACGTGCCCCTGCCGCCGTTCGGCCATGTGCGGCAGCAGCCCGAGGATGAGCCGCAGCGGCGCGAAGTAGTTCAACGCCATCGTGCGCTCGTAGTCGTGCAGGCGGTCGACCGACAGCACCACTGACCGGCGGATCGACTTGCCCGCGTTGTTCACCAGCATGTCGACGCCCTCGTGCTCGGCGAGCACCTGCTTCACCAGCGCGGCCACCGCGTCGCCGTCGGTCAGGTCGCACGGGTACGCGTGCGCCGTGCCGCCCGCCGCGTGGATCTCCTCCACGACCTTCGTCAGCTCGTCCGCGCGCCTCGCGACCAGCAGCGGAACCGCTCCGCGCCGGGCCACGGCCAGCGCGGTCGCCCGGCCGATGCCCGACGACGCGCCGGTGATCAGCACCGTCCGCCCGGCGAGCCTCGGACCCCTGGCCGCGCGGTCCGGGTCGAGGTGGCGGGACCAGTAGCGCCAGAGGGCCCCGGCGTAGGTGTCGAACGCGGGCGGCTCCAGGCCGGTGACCGCGCGGGTCGCCGTGGAGTCGAAGTCGGCGGCCACGGTGAGGTGCGGCAGGACCACGGCGGGGACGCCCAGTTCGGCGAGCACGGCCGTGCCGACCGCTCCGGTGCGCGTCGGCAGGGTGATCGGGGCGGTCACGGCGATCCGCGGCGCGCGCGCCGCCCGTGCCAGCGCGTTGTAGACCTCGGCCAGCGGCTGGGGCTTCGGGGCCGTGAGGTGGAAGGTCCGGCCGGGCTCGACGTCGGCGTGGATCAGCCGGTCGAGCGCGGTGACCACGAAGTCGACCGGCACGAGGTTCGCCGCGCCCGCGTTCGGGCCGACCAGCGGCAGCCACGACGGGACGCGCGCGACGGCGGCGAGCGCGGGGAAGAAGTAGTACGGGCCGTCGACCTTGTCGATCTCGCCGGTCCGCGAGTCGCCCACCACGGCGCCCGGCCGGTAGACCCGCCACGGCACGTCCTGCTCGCGGACGATCCTCTCGGCGGCGAACTTGGTCGCGTGGTACGGCGAGGTCAGGCGTTGGCCGAGGTCGAAGTCGTCCTCGGTGAAGCGGCCCACGTGGTCGCCCGCGACGGCGATCGACGACACGTGGTGCAGCCAACGCGCGTCGACCCGCTTCGCGAACTCCACGACCCTTTCGGTGCCCACGACGTTGGCCGCGGTGTGGTCCTCCAGCGAGCCCGTGAGGTCGTAGAGCGCGCCGAGGTGCACCACGTGGTCGACGTGCTCGCCCTCGATCGGCGCGGTCAGGTCGCCGACGACCTCGGTCAGCTTCGCGTGCGGCGGCAGCTTGCCCACCGAGGACGGTCTGACCAGCGCGAACACCCGTTCGCACGCAGGTCGGTCGAGCAGCGTCGCGAGCAGTCGCCGCCCGAGGAAACCCGTCGCTCCGGTCACGAAATAGGTGGTCACGGCTCCGATACTGGCACTACCTACCCGTGAGTAGGAAGAGCTGGGCCGGATTTCACCCCGGCAGGCGCATCTCCAGGACCTGACCCGGCCAGTCGCCTTCGACGGTGAACGTCGCCGTGGGCGTGAACCCCGCCGACACGTAGAAGCCGACCAGCGCGCCACCGCCACCGGCGTAGCAGTCGACCCGCAGGCGGTCCACACCCCTCCTGACCGCCTCGGCCCGCGCGTGCGCCAGCAGCAGTCGACCAGCGCCGCGGCCACGACGGCTGCCGACCAGCGCCGTCACGTACACCTCGGGGCCGACCGCGGGCGGCACGTACTCCGGCGCGGGCCCGATCGCCAACGCGCCGACGACGTCGCCGTCCAGTTCCGCCACGTGCAGGTCGTCCGTCCAGGCCTCCAACGCCTCGACCCGCTTCGGGTTGGTCGAGAACGGCTCGGAACCCCACTGCCCCGACCGCCCCTGCGACACCAGCCACCGCACGGCCTCGTCCAGCAGGCCGAGCACGGTGGGGACGTCGGCGGGGCCGCCGGGTCGGACGATCACGCCTCCGGGGAGCCGGAGGCGTTCACCACGGCGTCGCGCAGCGCGGCGCGCAGGCGTCCGACCTCCAGCGGGGTCAGCACGGCGGCCTCGCCGGGCGGCACGGTCACCACGACGTGCCCCTGGCTGACGAACACGGTCATGTCGCGTCTGCGGGATGCGATGTCGCGGCAGGTGATCTGCCATTCCTTGCCAGTGCTCACGGCCCCCAACCTCCTGATATCTCGTCACGGGTGCTCGGACCAATCCGTGCGCTCGCGGGGGTGAGACGCACGCGGATCGGTGCCGTGACGGGACATGAACAGCAATGTTCATGTTTCCCGGTCGGCGAGGGTGCCGAGCAGGGACAGCGTCGCACGAAGCTCTCGCTCAGTCACCTGATCGGCGGAAAAATGGCGAAATCGCAACAGATTGTGACCATTTACCCGGACTGTTCAGTCTCCCGTTAGGCCATTTGGTGGTATTCCAGGCGAGCAAAAGGCGGACATTTCGACCGTGGGGCGTCTCGCTTCGATCATCGGATGACTAACGGTAGTTGCGCCGCGAATTACCCCGCCAGGAGTCCATTCATCGGGTCGCTGTTCATTCTTGTGGATTCCTGTTCCACCACTTTCCCCTCATCACCCGAACGTGGCGCCCACAGGCCGCTGTCACACTGGTCGACGATCCGGGAGGTGTTGGATGTCCGAGCCGATCACCAGGGTCCTGGTGCGCGCAGCCGAGTTCACCGCCTCCGGCAACCCCCGCCAGGCAATCGACCTGCTACGCCCAGCCCTGGCCCTCAACCCCACCCACGCCGAGGCCTGGTGCCGCCTGGCAGCGGCCCACCTGGACGCGGGCGAACCAGACCCCGCCCTCACCGCCGCCAAACGCGCTTTGGTCCTGGACGGCGACCAAGCCTGGGCCCAACGCCTAGCGGCCTTGTCACTCAGCGAACTGGGCCGCCAATCAGAGGCCGTCGTCGCGGCCCGAGAATCCGTCCGCCGCAAACCCACGGACTGGCGCTGCCAGGTAGTCCTGTCGGAAGTCCTCTCCGCCGACCCCGCCACCCGCACGGAAGCGGTAGAGGTAGCCAGACACGCCACCGCCCTAGCCCCCACCGAGGCCAGGGCGTTCCAAGTGATGGGCGACGCAGCCCTCCGCGCCCGCGACTGGGGCGCAGCAGAATGGGCCTACCGCGCAGCCCTGAAACTCGACCCAACAGACCAGGACGTCCGCGCCAACCTGACCACAGTCACCCGCCGCAGAACCACCCCACACCCCACCCCCACGCCAGACACCTTGACCAACGCCCAACCTTTGGCCTGGCAGGCCCTAACCCGCGTAGGAACCCTCCTGGTAGCAGGAGAACTACTACTCCTCCTCTCCGGCATGCCCTCCCCATCACCACTACTCGGCTGGTTCTCCGGCCTACTAGTGCTCGGCGCACTAGCCCTGACCTGCCAACCACTCCTCTTCACCCGCAAAACAACCCGCCAAGCACTACTACAACTCCCACGCCACCGCCCAAAACTAGCCACAACCCTGGCCCTCTTCGCAGCCTCAACACTCCTGCTGATCGGCTGGACAATCGCAGTAGCCCTAGGCGCAACCACCCTGCAACCAGTCATGTTCGCCTGGTTCATCGCCTTGGCAGGCGGCGCAATCGTCGTACTGGGCGGCCACCACAAGACCCTCAAGCGGCGCAAGTAATCACGGGCGCACGCAACCAGGGCGGCGGCCAGCCCTCCCGCCCCACCCCGATCCGAAGCGCCTTCGCACCCGTTTTGTCTTGTGAAGGCAAAATTACCCCCAAGACCAAAAAAAAACGGGGT
>NZ_JBHYHC010000064.1:48351-50643 GCF_042738955.1 Umezawaea sp. NPDC059074 | reverse complement strand
CGCCGGGGCCGCCCACGGTCCACATCAGACCGCCTTCAGCGCTTTGCCGCCGGAGTAGACGATGTCGATGCGCAGCACGCTGTCGTTGCCCACCGCGCCGTCCTTGTCGGCCGTGGTGGTCAGCCAGATGTCGCCGTTGCGGTCGGTTTCGACCGTCCTCAGGCGACCGTAGGTGCCCTGGAAGTAGCTGGCCTCCTCGACCAGGTTGGCGTTGGCGTCGATGCGCATCCGGTACAGGCGCTGGCCGACGGTCGTGGCGACGAACACGTAGTTGTTGATGATCGTCAACCCGCTGGGCGAGGCCTGGCTGGTGGACCAGATCTTCTTCGGCGCGATGAAACCGCCGCAGCTCCCCTGGTTGCCCTCGCACGACGGCCAGCCGTAGTTGCCGCCCTTGGTGATCAGGTTGACCTCGTCGAGGCTGGTGTTGCCGAACTCGGCGGACCACAGGCGGCCCTGGGCGTCGAAGTCGAGGCCCTGCGGGTTGCGGTGGCCCATGCTCCACACCGCGTTGCCGAACGGGTTGTCCGACGGGATCGAGCCGTCGAGGTTGATGCGCAGGATCTTGCCGTTCAACGAGTTCCGGTCCTGCGCGTTGTTGCCGTTCTGGGCGTCGCCGGAGGTGATGTACAGCTTGCCGTCCGGGCCGACGCGGAGCCTGCCGCCGTTGTGGAAGCGGTTCTTCGCCAAGCCCTGCAACAACACCGTGTACTCGACGAGCTGGTTGTTCACCAGGCGCATCCGCGCGACGCGATTGCCCTCGTTGGCCGTGTGGTAGATGTACACGAATCCGTCGGACGCGAAGTTCGGCCCGACCTCCAGGCCCAGCAGGCCGCCCTCACCGCCGGTGCCGACGACGTTCGGGACGTTGCCGACGTTCGTGCGTTGGCCGCCCTCGGTCAGGCGGTACACGGTGAAGAACTCGCGTTCGCTGAACAGCGCCGAGCCGTCCGGCAGGAACGCGATGCCCCACGGGACGTCGACGCCGCTCGCCAACGTCGTGACCGCGCCGGGGTTCGGCACGCCCGCCGGGCCGGACGCGCTGGGCGTCACGGCGATCTCGTTGCCCAGCGCCGAAACGTTGCCCGCGGCGTCACGGGCGCGCACGCGGAACAGGTACTGGCGGCCGGTGGTCAGACCGGCGACGGTCGACGAGGGACCGTCGGACGTCCCGGTCTGCACGCCGTCGCGGAAGATGTCGTAGCCGACGACGGCCACGTTGTCCGTGGACGCGGTCCACGCCAGGTCGACGCTCGTGGCGGTCTTCGACGGCGAGCGCAGCGAACCGGGCACGCTCGGCGCGACGGTGTCGGCGGGCGCGGGGTCGGTGCGCACCAGGACGTTGTTGCTGGCCAACGAGACGTTGCCCGCGGCGTCCTTGGCGAACACGGTCCAGTCGTACTCGGTGTTCGGGATCAGCCCGGACGCCGTGCCCTGGAGGACGTTGCCGACGCTGGTGACCAGCTGGCCGTGCTGGTAGATGTCGTAGCCGACGACGCCGACGTTGTCGGAGGCGGCGTTCCACGCCAGCGACACGGTGGTCGAGGACTTGCCCGTGGAGCGCAGGCCGGTCGGCGCGCTGGGGGCCTGGGTGTCGGCCGGGGCGACGAAGTCGACGGTCAGCTTGTCGGCGTTCGGGCCGCCCTGCGCGGTGGTCGCGGTGCCGCGGATCTTGTTGCTGCCCGCTGCCAGCACGACGGTGGTGGACGCGGTCGCCCACGTGTCCCAGGTCGGCGTGGCGGGGAACGACAGGGACTTCGGCGTACCGCCGTTGACGGAGAGGTTCAGCGGGCGGTCGACGCCGGAGCCGTGCGCGTAGCGGAACACGAGCGAGTACGTGCCCGCCTGGGCCGCGGAGACCGTGTACTCGACGTAGCTGCCGACGACGTTGTCGTAGTTGACGAAGCCACGGCCGGTGTAGCCGGACCAGTTCGACTCGACCACGCCCTGGGACACCACGGCGTCCTCGGACTGGTAGTCGACGGGCGCGGCAGACGCGGGGCTGACGACCGACAGCGTCAACACTGACGCGGTCAGCAAGGCAAGCGCTTTCCGATAACTCACTGAGGGACCTTCCACAGGCAGGACAGGTGGACGGACACGTCAGCGGCGGATGCTCGGTGCCTCAGGCATCACAACACCGACCTACTGGCCAGTCAAGGCAATCGGGCAACCGGAACACAGCGGTGGGGGGGGCCCCCCGCCCGCCCCCCCCCCCCCCCCCGGGCGAGGGCGGGGGGGTGGGCCCGCCCCCCCCCCCCCGGGTGGGCCGGGGGGGGGGGGTTTGTTGGG
>NZ_JBHYHC010000064.1:0-48341 GCF_042738955.1 Umezawaea sp. NPDC059074 | reverse complement strand
ATTCGGCCAACGGCAACCCGGGGGGGGGGCGCCCCGACGCCCGCCCCCCCCCCCCGCCGCTGGTCTAGGCCGAGGCGTTCGACCGGCCGCGCAGCACGGTGTTCGCGCTGCTGGCGTTCTTGATGGCGGTCTCGATCTGCGCCATCGTGGAGCCGGACGTGATGCCCGGAACCGTCGCGGTGTTCAGCGCGTACAGCGTGAACGTGTACGGGTTCGTGGGCCCGCCAGGGCAGGGACCGAAGTACTTGAGCGAGTTGGCCCCGCTCTCCATGGCCTTCTGCTTGGCGCCGCCCTGGTTGGGCACGGTGAAGCCCGCGCCCAGGTTCTCCGGCAACGACGTCGTGCCGCCGGGGATGTCCCAGATGGCCCAGTGCAGCTTGTTGCCGTTGTTCGCGCGGTCGGCGAACACGATCGCGTACGCCTGCGCGCCGGACCTCGCTCCCCAGCTGAACGGCGGGGAGATGTCCTGGCCCGGCGAGTGGTCACCGGCGCACGTGTGCCGCGCCGGGATCATCGCGTCGTCGGCGAAAGCGCTGCTCTTCAACGAGAACGCGGTGCCACCGGCGTACACGATGTCCACGAGCAGCACCCGGTCGTTGTTCGGGACGCCGTCCTTGTCGGTCGTGGTGGTCAGCCAGATGTCGCCGTCGTGGTCGACCTCCACCGTGCGCAGGCGGTTGTACGTGCCCTGGAAGTAGATCTTCTGGTCGACCAGGTTGCTGCTGCTGTCGATCGTCATCCGGTAGACGCGCTGGCCGACCGTGGTGGCCACGAACACGTGGTCGTTGATGATCGTCAGACCGCTGGGCGAGGCCACGTTCGTCGCCCACACCTTCTTGGGCGCGATGAACCCGGCGCACGAGCCGCCGGTGCCCTCGCAGTTGGGCCAGCCGTAGTTGCCGCCCTTGGTGATCAGGTTGACCTCGTCCTGGCTGGTGTTGCCGAACTCGGCCTCCCACAGGCGGCCCTGCGAGTCGAAGTCCAGGCCCTGCGGGTTGCGGTGGCCCTTGCTCCAGACGGCGTTGCCGAACGGGTTGTCCGACGGGATCGAGCCGTCGGCGTTGATGCGGAGGATCTTGCCGTTGAGCGAGCTGTTGTTCTGCGCGTTGGCGCTGTTCTGCGCGTCGCCGGAGGAGATGTAGAGCTTGCCGTCCGGGCCGAAGCGGAGGCGGCCGCCGTTGTGGTAGCGGTTCTTCGCCAAGCCCTGCAACAGGATCTGGTACGTGCTCTGCACGAGCGCGCTGTTCTCGTACTTGATCCGCACGACCCGGTTGCCCTCGGACGCCGTGTGGTAGATGTACAGCCAGTGGTCGTTGGCGAAGTTCGGCGACAGTTCGAGGCCGAGCAGGCCGCCCTCGCCGTCGGTGCCGACGGCCTGGGAGATGCGGCCCGCGAGGGTCTTCTGGCCGCTCTTGGTCAGCCGGTAGATGTTGAACGTCTCGCGCTCGCTGAACAGCGCCGAGCCGTCCGGCAGGAACACGACGCCCCACGCCACGTCGACGCCGCTCGCGAGGGTGCTGACCGCGCCGGGGTCCGGGGTGCCGGAGGGGCCACCCGCGCTCGGGGTCGCCTTGATCTCGTTGCTGAAGCCCGAGACGTTGCCCTTGGCGTCGCGCGCCCGGACCTTGAACGCGTACTCGGTGCCCGCCGTCAGCCCCGCCGAGGTGGTGCTGGTGGCGTTGCCGTCCGCGGTGCCGGTCTGGACGCCGTCGCGGAAGATGTCGTACCCGGTCACGGCGACGTTGTCGGTCGACGCGGTCCACGCCAGGTCGACGCTGGTCGCGGTCTTGCCGGTGGAGCGGAGGGTGCCCGGCGTGGTCGGCGGGACGGTGTCCGCCGGGGCGGGGTCGGTCCGGACGATCACGTTGGTGCTGGCCACCGAGACGTTGCCCGCGGCGTCCTTGGAGAACACCGTCCAGTCGTACTCGGTGTCCGCGATCAGGCCGGTCGCGGTGGCCTGTAGCACGTTGCCGACACTCGTGACGAGCTGTCCGTGCTGGTAGACGTCGTAGCCGACGACGCCGACGTTGTCGCTACCGGCGTCCCACGCGAGCGAGACGGTGGTCGCGGTGTGCCCGGTCGAGCGCAGGCCCGACGGCGGCAGCGGCCGCTCGGTGTCGGCCGGACCGCTGAAGCTGATGCTCAGCTTGTCCGCGTTCGGGCCGCCCTCGGCGGTCGTGGACACCGTGCGGATCTTGTTCGTGCCCGCGACCAGCGGCAGGGTGACGGTGACGGTCTGCCACGTCGTCCAAGCGCCGGTCGGCGGGAACGCCACGGTCTGGGCCGCGCCGCCGTTCGCGCTGATGGCCAGCGGCCGGTTCAGGGTGGTGCCGTTGGCGAAGCGGAACGCCAGCGCGTGCGACCCCGCCTGCGCGGCGGTCACGGTGTACTCGATCGAGCTGCCGACCACGTTGTCGTAGTTGACGAACCCGGTGCCGGAGAAGCCCGGCCAGTTCGACTCGACGACGCCCTGCGAGATGGCCGCCGACTCGGACTCGTAGTCGGAGGCGGGCACGCCCGCGGCATCCACCTCGAGGTAGTCGATGTTCGCCGCGCCGGTCGCGCCCGCGGAGGTGACGCGGATCTTGTTCGCGCCGGGCGCGAGCTGGGCCGTGGTCGTCAGGCTGGTCCACGTCGTCCACGCGCCGGTGCCGGGGAACGCCAGGTTGTCCTGGACGATCTCGCCGTTCACGCTGATGTCGGCGGGCCGGTTCTCGGCGGTGCCGTTCGCGTAGCGGATGGTGAGCTTCGCCGGACCGGCCTGCGCGGCGGTCGCGGTGAACTCGACGGAGCTGCCCACGACGTTGTCGACGTTCACGAAGCCCGCGCCGGAGAAGCCCGCGTGGTTGGACTCCACGACGGCCTGGGACAGGGTGCCGTTCTCGGCCTCGTAACGGGTGGGCGCGGCCGAGGCCACTCCCGGCAGGGACACCGCGGCCAGTGCTGTGGCCACGGCGACGGTCAGGGCGCCGACGGCGCGCAGCCGTCGACTGTTCCTCGGTACCACTTGAATGCCTCCCGCGAGCAGGGGTGGGACTTTCCGCGGCGGCGGTTGGATCACTAACAGTAAGTAAAGTTTCCTTACAGTCGGATCACACCACCAGGCAGAGCGAGTGTCAATGGTCTATACCAAATGAATGGAAAGCGATTTCCTCACCCTAGGTGATCACGTCCGACCGCGCGCGCCGACCGCAGGACCTCGGGCAGGTCGTCCGCCAAGTGGGACAGCGCCCGACCGACCGCCTCCGGGTAACCGGGCACGAACTCCCCCGCCAGCCGGACGGACCCCTTCTCGTTGGTCAGGTAGCGGCGCTCGCGGGCGAACAACACCTGCGTGAGGCACGCGAACGCCCGGAACGCGCACCCGGCCACGTAGGCGGTGTCCCCACGCCGGGCCGCCGACTCGGCGGTGTCCAGCGCGAAGCCGAACTCCCACCCGAACCGGGCGATCAACGCCTCCGCGAGGGCTTCGGGGTACGGGTCGACGAGCCTCCTCAGGTCGGTGAGGATGCCTTCGGGATCGTGCAGCGGCACGCACTGGGCGACCTCGCCCGCGTAGATCGCCGTGACGAACCCGTGCGGGTGCCCCACCTGGTAGTGGACCTCCGGCCTGCCCGCCACGCAGTCCTCCACCACCTCGCGCACCCGGCGGGCGTCCCGGAGCAGGACGTCCACCTTCACGCCGTCGATCCGCGACCAGATCCCACCGTTGATCCACGGCCCCCACTCGCCGTACCGCCCGAAGCCGACCACCTCACCCACACGAGTGACAGCGGCGAGCAGGACGTCGAAGTCCGGCGGCGAGTCGTAGTAGACCCCGATGTCGTAGTCGGAATCCGGACTCGCGTTACCCCTCGCCCGCGACCCACCGAGGGTCAGGGCGATACCTGGAACGCCCGACAGGGCATCGACGATTCGCTGTTCGATCAGACCTCCTTCAGGTTGTCGAGAAACGACTTCCACTCCGCCGCGGGGAAGACGAGAACCGGGCCGGGGTTCTTGGAGTCCCGCACAGACGCGCCCGCCACCTCAACGCAGTCCTGCCCACTCGTGGTGCTGTAGCTGCTCTTACGCCATCCGGCCTGCCCTGTCATCGCTGCCCCGCAGTCGCTCGTAGTGGTCCGCCCAACGGGCGAACTCCGAGCGCGATTCTTGCGCACCCAGGGCCACGGCATGGAGTTCCTCGGTGACCGCCCGATGACCCTTCACCACTTCGGGTCGCTCGGACAACACGCTGTAGGTCATGTTGGCGGCGTGGATCACCGGCTCGCTGTCCTGGAACTCCATGAGCCGGAAGGGGTGGGCGCACCAATACCTGTTGCCCGCGTGGAAGGGCACGACTCGGATCTCGATGTGCCCCCAAGCGCTCAGCAGCGCCAGTTGGAGCATCTGGTCGGCCATGACCTGCCAGTCGCCGACCCAGGCGTGGAGTGCCGACTCGTGGATGAAGAAGGCGCTCTGCGGCGGGCGGGCCCGCCGCAGGATCTCCTGCCGCTCCATGCGGGTGCGCACCCCCGGCTCGACAGCCTCACGTGGATCGTCGCCGGTGAGCATGATCGCCCGCGCGTAGGCCTCGGTCTGGAGCAGACCTGGGATCGCCATGGCCTCGTACTGGATCATCGCGATGGCCTTGCGCTCGCTGGCGACCAGCGCCCGGAGACCGTCGGGGACACCGTCGAGGTGGGGTCTGATCATGTACCCCTTCTCGCCCTCCCTGGCGATGGTCAGGACCCGGTCGAGCGCCGCCTGGTCGCCCTGGCAGTAGCCGACGAGTCTGATCAGGTCCACCACGTCACTGCCCCGTGCGCCGTTCTCGAGTTTCGACAGCTTGCCCTTCGACCACCCGAGGCCTTCGGCGAGCTTGGTCAGGCTCAGCCCGCTCCGCGTCCGGACGTCGCGCACCTCGTCGCCCAGTTCGCGGGTGTAGGCCGTCGACGGCCGGATGTCTCCCAGTGCTTCCACGATTCGTGACGATATTGCTGCCTGACCTGGGATTTCGACACAGACAGCCCAGATCCACTCCAAAGGATCACCTACGGGGGTTTGTGTCCCAGTGGGACACCCGCGTCACAATCCGTACGTACGGATTGGATTTCCGGGGGCGGTGCTGGGACCATCGCGGGATGCCCAGGGTCAGCCAGGACCATCTCGACGCTCGCCGCCGCCAGATCCTCGACGGGGCGCGCACCTGCTTCGCGCGCTACGGCTACGAGGGCGCGACAGTCCGGCGTCTCGAGGAGGCTACCGGGCTGTCCCGCGGTGCCATCTTCCACCACTTCCGGGACAAGGAGTCGCTGTTCCTCGCGCTCGCGGAGGACGACGCGCTGCGGATGGCGGACGTCGTCGCCGAGCAGGGCCTCGTGCAGGTGATGCGGGACCTCCTCCTGGTGCAGGAGCCGTCCACCGAGGACCACCCCGCCGACTGGCTCGGCACCCGCCTGGAGGTGTCGCGGAGGCTCCGCACCGACCCGGAGTTCCGCGCCCGCTGGGCGGAGCGCTCGTCGCAGCTGACCCAGGCCACCCGCCAGCGCCTGCTGCGCCAGCGCGAGGCGGGCAACCTGCGGGACGACGTGGACGTGGACGTCCTCACCAGCTTCCTGGAACTGGTACTGGAGGGCCTCGTGTCCCACCTCGCGATGGGTCTGCCCGCCGACGACCTCGGCCCCGTGCTGGACGTCGTGGAGGAGACGGTGCGCCGGACCCGGCGCACCCCCTGACCCGGCTCAGACGACGAGCGCGGCCTTCACCTTGGTGATCGCCGCGCTCTCGGTCTGCGACACGCTGCCGTCGGCCGCCGCCGCCGCGTCGCACACCGACACGACCGCCGCCGGGAACGTCCGGCCCACCCTCGGCGCCTTCGCCTTGAAGATGGCCATCGACTCGCGCAGCGCGGACAGCACGGCGTCCTCGATCTGCGCGATGGGACCTCTCGGCAACCGGGGGAACTCCGTGCCGAGCGCTTCCCGCAACTCCGGGGAGAGCTCCTTGATCGCCTTGGCGCTCGCGGACCCCTCCACCTCCATGGAACCCGGATCGGCGTTGGACACCAGCAGTGCCGCACCGTAGACCGCGATGCGGAGCGTCTGGCGTTCCTCGTCGGTGTACTCAGTCATGTGATCACCGTAAAACGCGGTACACGCGAAGTCACCGCCCCCGTGCGGTACGTACTCGAAATGGCTAAGCCCTTCGACCGTCCGTGCATAGGGTGATCGGATGCGCGTCTACCTGCTGTCCGCGGGCCTCGCCCGGTTGGCGGACGAGATGGTCGGGCTGGCGCTGGTGCTGTTCGTGTTGGCGCGCACCGACAACCAGGCGTTGGCGGGTGCGGCCGTGGCGGCGTACACGGTGCCGTCGATCGTGTCCGGGCCGCTCCTCGGGGCGTGGCTGGACCGGACCCGGCGGCCGCTGATCGCGTTGGCGGGCAACCAGTTCCTGCTCGCCGCGACCGCGGCCGGGCTGCTGGTGGCGGTCGAGCACCCGCCCGCGCTGCTCGGGTTGGCGTTCCTGGCCGGGACCACGCTGCCGATGACGAGCGGCGGCTTCACCAGCCTGCTCCCCCGCCTGGCCGCCGACCTCCCGCGCGCGACGGCCGCGGACGCGCTGCTGTTCAACGCGGCGGCGCTCGGCGGGCCCGCGCTGACGGGCGTGCTGGCGGCCGTGGTCGGCGGGGACAGCGCGGTGGTGGCGATCGGCGTGCTGGCGCTCGCGGCGGGCCTCTGCACGCTCGGCCTGCGCGTGCCGCCGCACGCCACGACCGCGCACCCGCCGCTGTGGCGGGCGATGCGCGACGGCACGCGGCACCTCGCGACCACTCCCCCGCTGCGCGGCGCGACCCTGGCGACGGTGCTCGGCCACGGCGCGATCGGCCTGCTGGCCACGGCGTTGCCGGTGCACGTCACGACGCTGGGCCGCCCCGAGGGCGCGGCCGGGTTCGTGTGGGCGGCGATGGAGGTCGGGTGCGTGGCGAGCCTGCTGGCGCTGCGCCGCCACCTGCCGCGGTGGCGGCCGGAGAACGTGGTGTTCGCGACGGTGGCGGCGTCCGGCCTGGCGCTGGCGACGTGGCCGCTTGCGTCGAACTTCGTGGTGCTGCTGGCGTTGGGGCTGCTCGTGGGACTCGCCCAGGGACCGACCCTGACGTCGATCATCACTACCCGCCAGCGGTACACGCCGTCGACGCTGCTCGGCCAGGTGTCGACCACCGGGGCGAGCCTGAAGATCGGCGCGTTCGCCGTCGGCGCGGCCGTCGGCGGCGGCCTGCACGACACGTCGGCGGTCTTCCTCGCGGCGGCCGCGACGCAACTCGTCGCGGCCTGCGTCGGGGCCGCCTCAAGCCGGTGGGACCACGCTCCGGGTCGACGGCGGACACGGGAAGAATGCGCCCATGAGCACCGAGGCGAGGAGCGCCGCCGTGGCCGCGCTGATCAGGCTCGCGGGAAGCACCGACCACCGCGACCGGGCGGACGCGGGGCGCGCCCTGGCCGCCTTCGCCGAGGCGCCCGAGGCCAAGCGGCCGCTGCTGGACCTCGTGCTCGACGCCGACAACACCTTCACCACCCGCGTGACGGCCGAGGCGCTGCTCCGCCGTCAGGACCCGGCCGGGCTCGAGGTGGTCGCCACCGCGCTCGCCACCGCCGACGACAACCACGCGGACTGGATCCACACCGCGGTGCTCGACGTGTTCGGGATGTTCGCCCGCGACCGGGACACCGCGGTGCGGCAGTGCGAGGCGCTGGCGTCGGACGCCGACGAGCGGACGCGACGCGGCCTCGACCTGGTGACCGCCGTGCTGGTCGGGATCGACCCGGTCCTGCGCCCGGCGTGAACCGACTGAGATCGCCGGGAGCTAGTGCAGCGCGTGCCGAGCCCAGTGCGAGTCGGGGCGGACGACCCTGAGGTGGCCGAACGTGGAGTTTCCGGTCACGGTGATCACCGGGCCGGCCGGCGCGGTCGGCGCGCCCGGCAGCGCGCGCTTGCCGAAGCGGGCCGTGCCGCCGTCGAGCACGACGGCCGCGGCGGACACCAGGACGGTGACCTTGCCGCAGAACGAGGACGCCTCGACCTCGAACCGCTCCCCCGCGGGCAGGCCGGACAGGTCGAGCACCAGCGCGCCGAATGTCGCCCTCGCCTCGATCCGGTGGGAGACGGGCGCACTGTGGATCTTGCTCGCGACCGCGTGGACCCGTTGAGGCGCAACGACCACCGCGAGGCCTTCGAGCACCGGCGCGAGGTCGGAGGAGACCTCCGCGGTGTAGACGGCCTGCACGCGGTCGAAGTGCTCCTCCCACGTCAGCCGCCCGTCGGAGACGGCCTGGTTGAGCACCACGACGGCCTGTTCCCGCTCCTGGTCGGACACCCGGAGCACCGGCTGGGTCACTGCGATCACCTCTTGTTCGCTAATCCTCTTAGTTGGTGAGATTCTCAGCCCTTGAGGTCATCTGCGTCAAGGGCAGCGACGGACCGGGTACCGACCGTGACGAAACCGTGCTTGGCCAACGCGTCGGGATCGGTCAGGATCCGAGGCATGGCTCCCGCGCGCCCCGCCCACGTCCACCGGGTGCGGGTGCGCCCGGCCGACTGCGACCACCGGGGCGTCGTGCACAGCTCCCGGTTCCCCGTGTTCTTCGAAGCCGCGATGGTCGAGACCCTGCGGTCGCTCCTGGGCTCCTACAAGGAGTTGGAGCGCAGCGGGATCGAGTTCGTCGTCGAGGAGGCGTCCCTGCGGTTCACCGGCTCGGCGCGGTTCGACGACCTGCTCAAGATCGGCGTGCGGGTGCGGACGATGGGCACGACGTCGGTGACGCTCGGGTTCGACGTGGACGTCGACGGGGTCCCGGTCGCGACCGGGTGGCACCGGTACGTCGCCGTGGGCACCCTGGAACTGCGGAACACCGTGATCCCCGAAGGCGTGCGGAAGGTGTTCCAGGTTCGGGAACCCGCACGCCGGGAACCCGCGCGCCGAGGTACTTGAACACTGTTCGCGTTGGCGTCACCGTTGACGCATGCCGTCTCAGTTGAAGGACAGCGCCATCCTCGCCCTGGGTCGCGGGATGGTGGCCGTGTACGGCGCCCTGGGCGATCCGGGCGCGAAGCTGTTCCGGAAGTCCTCGAAGAAGGACCCCTACCCGCTGTACGAGAAGGTCCGCGCGGGCGGGACCCTCGTGCCCACCAAGCTCGGGCTGCTGATGACGGCGGAGCACTCCATCGCCGCCGAGGTCCTGCGCGACCCGCGGTGGGGCATCCTGGCCCCCGCCGACATGACGATGATCGACGAGACCGCCTACGCCGCCGACGGCCGCGTGCTGGTGAACCCGCTGACGACCTCGTTCCTGATGCGCAACCCGCCCGACCACACGCGGCTGCGCCGCAACGTCGGCGGCTGGTTCACGCCCCGCGCGCTGCGGGAGCAGATGCCCGCGATCGAGCGGGTGATCGAGGACTTCCTGGACCGCGCCGAGGAGAAGGGGACGTTCGACCTGGTCGACGACTTCGCCAAGCGCGTGCCGGTGCAGGTGATCGCGGACCTGCTCGGCGTGCCGTCGAGCGACCACGAGAGCTTCATCCGGTGGGGCACGGCGCTGGTCAACTCCATCGACGGCGTGCGGGACATGAAGGAGCTGCGGCTGCTCCAGGACACCCTGCGCGAGTTCGACGCGTTCCTCGGCGAGCTGATCGAGCACCGGAGGCGGACGCCGGGTGACGACATCGTCAGCCACCTCGTCGCGACCGACGACCTCGCGCTGGACGACCTGATCGCGACCACGGAACTGCTGCTGGTGGCCGGGTTCGAGACGACGGTGAACCTCATCGGCACGGCGACCAACGCCGTGCTGGGGCACCCCGAGGTGCGGCGGAAGCTGATCGCGGACCCGGCCTACGCCGAGCGCGTGGTCGAGGAGACGCTGCGGTGGGACCCGCCGGTGCAGTACGTCGTGCGGGTGCCGTTCGAACCCCTCGAGCTGGCCGGGCGGCGGCTGCCCGCGAACCAGCCGGTGATGATGATCCTGGCCGCGGCCAACCGCGACCCGAAGGTGTTCGCCGACCCGCACCGGTTCGACCCGGACCGCGAGGACGTCGGCAAGCACCTGGCGTTCTCGTCGGGCATCCACTACTGCCTCGGCGCGAACCTGGCCCGGATGGAGGCCGCGGCGGCGGTGCGCGGGCTGTTCCGCCGGTTCCCCGGACTGCGGGCGGCGGGACCTGTTCTCCGCTGGCCGTCGCCCACGATCAGGGGCGCTCTCCACCTTCCGGTGAACGTGGGAGTGACAAAGCCGTCACTCGCCGTCGATAAAAGGTAGCGTCACCCACTCGTTTGGTGAAAGAAACACCCGCGGCTCGACTTCTTAGGGCATTGTGGAATCAAGCGGAAGACCCGCCGCACCGCCGCCGCGGCGGGCCTCCGCGTTTTACCCCCTCGTTCAGTCGACGCCGGCCATCAATTCCTTGATCTTCGGCGCGAGGACGAGCAGGAGAACTCCGAGCCCGAGCGCGATCGCGCCGAGGATCCCGAAGTACGCGACCGCCGTGTCGTCGCTGTACAACTTCACCACCTGCGCGCCGATGCCCTGACCTGCGGCGCTCGACAGGAAGAACAACCCCATCGTCTGCGCCGCGAATGCCCGCGGCGCCAGTTTGGTGGTCACCGAAAGACCGACCGGGGAAAGCATCAGCTCACCGCAGGTCATCACGAAGAACACCAGGACGAGCCAGAGGGGCGACACCTTGTCGTCCGGTCCGCCGGACTGACTGGCCGCCATCGCGACGAGGAAGGAGAGGCCGATGAACAGCAGACCGCCGCTGAACTTGCGCGGGGTGGCGGGCTGACGGGTGCCGAGCCTGGTCCACAACAATGCGAACAACGGCGCGAAAACGATGATCATCACGGGGTTGATGGACTGGAAGAACGAAGGGGGGAACTCGAGGCCGAAGATGCTGTTGCGGACGCTCGTGTCGGCGAACGCGGCGATCACCGTGGAGGTCTGCTCGTAGAGCAGCCAGAAGAACACCGCGGCGGCGAACAGCGGGATGTAGGCGACCAGCCGGGTGCGCTCGACGGGGGTGGTCTTGTCGCTGCGCATCATCACGGTGAAGTAGACGATCGGCAGCACGACGGACAGCACGCTCAGCAGGTTGACCATGCCCTCGCCGGACAGCACGCCGAGCACGATCAGCAGCACGAGGACGACCACGACGGCGGCGGAGACGCCGACGATGCGGCCCAGGATCCGGCCGCGGTCCTCGTCGGGCAGCGGGTTGGCGGGCCGGTCGCTCAGCTCGCCGAGGTTCTTGCGGCCGAGCTGGTACTGGACGAGGCCGAACGCCATGCCGACGGCGGCCGCGCCGAAGCCCAGGTGCCAGTTGATCTGCTGACCGAGGAAACCGCAGATCAGGGGCGCGATGAACGCGCCGAGGTTGACGCCCATGTAGAAGATCGAGAAGCCCGCGTCGCGGCGGGGGTCGTGCTGCTCGTAGAGGCCGCCGACGATGTTGGAGACGTTCGGCTTGAGGAGGCCGGTACCCAGGACGATGAGGATCAAGCCCGCGTAGACGCCCGCGAGGCCGATCGGCAAGGCCAGCGCGATGTGGCCGAGCATGATCAGGACGCCGCCGTAGAGCACCGCGCGTTGGCTGCCGAACACCCGGTCGGCGAGCCAGCCGCCGCCGACGCCCGCCATGTACACCGACGAGCCGTAGATGGCGACGAGGGACAGGGCGGCGCTCTTGTCGACGCCCAGACCGCCCTGAGCCGCGGAGTAGTACAGGTAGTAGGCGAGGATCGCCTTCATGCCGTAGTACGAGAACCGTTCCCACAGCTCGGTGAAGAACAGGGTGCTCAGGCCTCGGGGGTGCCCGAAGAACCCGTGCTGCGGTGCCTTGGCGGCGCTGTCGGCGCTTGTGGCGCTCAAAGGTCGACTCCCTCACGTCGTGTCGGCACATCGGTGTGCCAACCACGCAGATTAGGCCGTACGGGTGTACCGGCCGAACCGGGTGGTCCACCAGGTGGCCCAGTCCACTTTCTCGAGGTGCGTACCCCGAAATCCTTTGGTCCACTCGTGAGGTGGAACTGATCGAGGCACACGGGCTGGCCATCACCGAGTTCGACCGACGGGTGCGTCGGGTGCGTCCGGAGCAGTGGACGCTCGGCACGCCGTGTGAGAAGTGGTCGGTCAGAGACCTGGTGGCCCACCTGGTGCACGAGCAGCTGTGGGCCCCGGAACTGCTGGCGGGTTGCACCGTGGAGCAGGTCGGCGACCGCTTCGACGGCGACGTCCTCGGCTCGGACCCGCTGCACTCGTGGGTGCTGGCCGCGGCCGCCGCGCGCGAAGCGTGGATCACGCCGAAGGCGCTGCTCCGGCCGGTGCACCTGAGCTACGGCAAGACCACCGCCGTCGAGTACGGGTGGCAGATGACGGCCGACCTCACCGTGCACGCGTGGGACCTGGCGCGGGCGATCGGGGCGGACGTCGAGCTGAACGACGGGCTGGTGTCGGCCGTGCTGGAGTACCTGGAGCCGAACGCCTCGGAGTGGCGGGCGGCCGGGGTCTTCGGGCCTGCCGTGGATGTTCCGGCCGACGCCGATCCGCTGTCCCGACTGCTCGGGGTGACGGGTCGAACGCCCTAAAGGGGACATAACTTCCGGATTCGCCCACGGGCCTTGACCAGGTTACTGGTCTGGACCATAGTCAGACTGCCGCCGCATTTAGGAAGTAAAGTTTCCTATCGAATGAGGTGGCTATGCGTAGGACCTCCCGCTTCGGCGCCGGTCTGCTCGTACTCGGCGCGCTCCTCGCGTCGACCCTGATGTCCACCGGAGCCCAAGCCGTACCCGTTGCGGCCCAAGACGTTTCCGCCGCGGCGGGTCCCTCCGCCTCGGCACTGATCGCCAAGCTCACCTCCTGCTCGCAGATCTCGTCCGGGAAGTACCGGTCGGACGAGGAGACGTCCGCGAACATCCCCGTCTGCGGCAAAACCGGCGCGGTTTGGTACAAAGCCGACCTCGACGTCGACTGCGACGGGAAGGTGACGTCGAAGTGCAACTCGTCCACGGACCCGTGGTTCCAGGACGACACCGCGTTCCACGACAGCAAGGGCGCGCCGTTGCAGGCGGACAAGCTGCCGTACGTGGTGGTACCCAGCCCGAGCGGGACGTGGGACTACCGGAAGTTCGGGATCCAGGGCGGCGGGATCGTCGCGGTGATCGCGAACAACAAGGTCACGTATGCGGTGGTCGGCGACACCGGGCCTACCGCGATCATCGGTGAAGCGTCGTACGCGACGGCTGTTGAGCTGGGGATCAACCCGGACCCGGAGAACGGTGGGTCGGACGGGCCGGTGCACTACATCTACTTCAAGAACTCGAAGGTTTCGCCTATCGAGGATCATGCGAAGGCGTTGTCGCAGGGGGCGGCGTTGGCGCAGCAGTTCATCGACCAGAACTAGGGGTCGAGCTGGGATGTGGGCCCCGCCGCCTGGCACGCTCCAGGTGGCGGGGTTCGCTTTGGATCAGCAACTAGAGCTGTAAACGCCGCAAGTCGAAGACTCGGACTCCGATTGGCTGACCACCAGCAGAATCACACCGAGTGCGAGCACCAGCGACGGGATGATCACCGCGGTCCACATCAGGATGCGGCGGATCGAATGCAGCAGCACAACCGCTTCGGTGGTGGCCTGCGCCTGCACAGCTTCCGGCGTCTCCGCGTTGCCGATGCGGGCCAGGGATGCCTTCACGTAATAGCCGGACCAGGACGGGCCTCTGGCGATTCCGCTGTCGGGACTCACCTCGGCGTCGAAAACTGGCTGGTCAGGGCTGGGAACATTCGTGGTTTCGGACATGGCGGCGTCCTCCTCGCTCGGTGCACACCATCCGTCGCGAGCGAAGCGATCCACGTTACTGATGTCACCCGGCCGTGGGGAGCTGTGGGTGGCAGGTCGGGTCATGGGGTTGCCCATCGGGAGCGTCCCCATGACCCCTACCTGGCACGGGCGGGGCTCCCGGACCATGCTGGAGTTCCCGCGGTCCGCTCCCTGGCGACTCCCCCATCGGCTACTGGGAGCGGACCGCGTTCCGTGCGGCTGTCGTCTTGCCCCTGACAACCCCCGAGCTGCCGCACAACGCCTATTTCTAGTCGCTCGGCGTTGTCCGGTGTCGGGGTGAGGGAGCCTGACAACCATCTCCGGACAAACCCGTCACGGGCCGGTGACGCCGGAGACCCAGCTGGTGGGCTGGCCGCTTTCGGTGAGGAGCAGTTGCCAGTCGGCGAAGCCCGCTGGGGCGTCCGGTTGCCAGGGCCACTGGCCCTGTGCTGTGGGGACGATGATCTGGACGGCTGGGAAGTCGCCCTTGCCGTAGAGGAGGAACGCGCTGCCGAAGAACTCCGGGTAGAAGCCCTTGAACACCTTTTCCACGGTGATGGGGATTCCGACGAAGATGTCGTGGTGCAGTTCTCCCGGTACGAAGCGCTGGCCGCCACGGGCGCGGTCCACGTAGGCGGCCAGCAACACCGTGGCCGCTTCCTGGGGTAGGCCGACGACCACGGCTTCCGCCACGCCGAAACGGCGCCACGCGCCCACCGTGAACGCGTAGGGCGCGCCCTCGGCGTCCTCCGGCACGCAGATGGTGGCGTGCCCGTGCAGGTCGGCCTGCTCCAGCAGCCACTGGCGCAGCCGGATTTCCTTCTCGGGGTACGGGGGGATCGTCACGTCCCTCATTCTCCCTGAAACGACGAGGGGACTCCCACCGGCGGTGGGAGTCCCCTCAGCCTGGCGTTCTAGTCGATCTCGGCCATGACCTCGTCGGACACGTCGAAGTTCGCGAAGACGTTCTGCACGTCGTCGCAGTCCTCCAGCGCGTCGATCAGCTTGAAGATCTTCCGGGCGCCCTCGGCCTCCAACTCGACCGTGACGGACGGCAGGAAGTTCGAGTCCGCGGAGTCGTAGTCGTAGCCCGCGTCCTGCAACGCCGTGCGCACGCCGACCAGGTCGGTCGCCTCGGACACGACCTCGAACGTGTCGCCGAGGTCGTTGACCTCCTCGGCGCCCGCGTCGAGGACGGCCATGAGGACGTCGTCCTCGGACAGGTCGTTCTTCGGCAGGATCACGACGCCCTTGCGGCTGAACATGTACGCCACCGAGCCGGGGTCCGCCATCGAACCGCCGTTGCGGGTCATCGCGGTGCGCACCTCGCCCGCGGCGCGGTTGCGGTTGTCGGTGAGGCACTCGATCAGCACGGCGACGCCGTTCGGGCCGTAGCCCTCGTACATGATCGTCTGCCAGTCGGCGCCGCCTGCTTCCTCACCGCCGCCGCGCTTGCGCGCGCGCTCGATGTTGTCGACCGGCACCGAGTTCTTGCGCGCCTTCTGGACCGCGTCGTACAGCGTCGGGTTGCCATCGAGGTCACTGCCACCGGTCCTCGCGGCCACCTCGATGTTCTTGATCAGCTTCGCGAAGAGCTTGCCCCGCTTGGCATCGATCGCGGCCTTCTTGTGCTTGGTGGTAGCCCACTTGGAGTGGCCGCTCATCTTTCCTCCGTCACATGCGACACAACACGCTCAGCCCGCTGAGCGAACGATTTCCACGAAAAGGCGGTGCACCCGACCGTCACCGGTGAGTTCCGGGTGGAACGCGGTGGCGAGGACGTGCCCCTGCCGGACCGCGACGATCCTACCGGCGGCCTCGCCCGCCGTCGGGGATTCCGGCACCCGCGCGAGCACGTCGACCTCTCCACCGGCGGATTCGACCCACGGCGCGCGGATGAAGACGGCGTGCACCGGGCCGCCCTCGACGCCCTCGAAGTCCAGGTCCTCCTCGAACGAGTCGACCTGGCGGCCGAACGCGTTGCGCCGCACCACGATGTCCAGGCCGCCGAGCTGGTGCTGGTCCGGCCGCGCGTCGATGGCCTTGTCGGCGAGCAGGATCATGCCCGCGCACGACCCGTAGGCGGGCAACCCGTCCGCGAGCCGGGCGCGCAGCGGCTCCAGCAGCTCGAACGTCGCCAGCAGCCTGCTGATGGTGGTCGACTCGCCACCGGGCAGGACGATGCCGTCCAGTTCGGCGAGTTCCTCGGGACGACGTACCGGGCGGGCGACCACGTCGCACTCGGCGAGCGCGATGAGGTGCTCGCGGACGTCGCCCTGGAGGGCGAGCACACCGACGACGGGCTGGGCTGCGGACACGGCTGCGGTTCCTCGGGTGGTCGTGGACTGGTCGCACCACCCTAGTACTAGGGGTGATCACGGCTGGTGAAGGGCCGATGAGACGGGGAGCAATGCGACAAATCGCTCGCGCTGCCGAGCGGTTCGGCGGACACTGCACACCCATGGGGACGGACATCCACGGCTTCGCCGAACAGCGCGCGGACGACGGCACCTGGCACGCGGTCGACTACCCCGGCCCGTGGGAGTGCCCCTTCGACGAGCACCACTACGGGATCTTCGGGTTCCTCGCGGGCGTCCGCAACATCTGGAACGTCCCGGTGCTCCACCCGCCGCGCGGATTTCCCGACGACGCCTCCGCCGTGGCGCGCGCGGACTACGACGACGGCGGCTACGGGGAGCACAACCACTCGTGGCTGCTGGTGTCCGAGCTGACGGCGTTCGACTACGACAGCGTGCACCTCCGCACCGGACAGCACGGCAGGCACGTGCCTCCTCCCGAACCCGTCCCCACGCCGGTCCGCACCACCCTCGGCGAGCGCTTCTTCGTCCACCTCGCCCTGCTCCAGGCGTTGGACGAGCAGCGCACCACCCGGATCGTCTTCTACTTCGACAGCTGACGCAGAGAACCGGCCGGGTCGGGCGCTCGTGGCGCCCGGCCAGGCCGGTTCCGCTACCGCTCCGACCGGCTTCAGCTCTGGCCGACGGAGACCCGCTCCTCGTCCTGTGGGACGGAGGGGCGGCGGGACTGCACGGCCTTCCAGCCGACGACGAGCACGATCGCCAGGACCGGGATGGACCAGAAGGCCACCCGTTCCGCCGTGCCCGCGAAGGCCATCAGGACCAGGACCAGCGCCAGGAAGCCGAGGGTCGCCCAGTTCGTGTACGGGGCGCCCGGCATCCGGTAGGACGGGCGTTCGATCTCGCCGCGCAACGCGGCCTCGCGCAGCCGCATCTGGCAGACGATGATCGTCGCCCAGGTCGCGACCACGCCCAGCGAGGCGATGGCGATCGCGATGTCGAACGCCTCCTTGGGCACCAGGTAGTTCAGCACCACGCCAGCGAGGTAGACCACCGAGGTGAACAGCACGCCGCCGTAGGGAACGTGGTTCTTGCTCATCTTCCCGGTGAACGCGGGCGCCTCGCCCTTCTGCGCCAGGGACTTGAGGATGCGGCCGGTGGAGTACAGGCCGGAGTTGCACGACGACAGCGCGGCGGTCAGCACGACGGCGTTCATCACGTCGCCGACCCAGCCGATGCCGAGCTGCGAGAAGACCGTCACGAACGGGCTCTCCAGACCGCTGTAGGCGTGCCACGGGAGCAGCAGCGTGAGCAGCAGCACCGAGCCGACGTAGAAGACCGCGATGCGGTAGACGACGCCGTTGATGGCCTTCGGCATCACCTTGTGCGGGTCCTTGGTCTCGCCCGCCGCGATACCCACGAGTTCGATGGCCGAATAGGCGAAGATAACCGCCTGGAGGGTCATCAGCGCGATACCCACTCCGGCCGGGAACAACCCGCCGGTTTCGGTGATGTTGTGCACACCCGCGGTCGAGCCGCCGATTTCGGTGCCCTTGACGACCAGCGCGATACCGGTGAACAGGAACGCGATGATCGCGGTCACCTTGATGACGGAGAACCAGAACTCCAGTTCGCCGAACAATTTCACCGAAAGCAGGTTGATGACGACCAGGAACGCGAGGGCCACCAGTGCGGTGATCCACTGCGGAAGGTCGGGGAACCAGCGGTGCATGTAGATGGCGACCGCGGTGATCTCCGCGATGCCCGTCATCGCCCAGTTGAGCCAGTACATCCAGCCGGACGCGAACCCGGCCCACGGGGCGATGAACTCACGGGCGTACTCGACGAAGCTGCCGGTCGTCGCGCGGTGCAGGACCAGCTCTCCCAAGGCCCTCATCACGAAGAACGCGGCCAGACCGCACAGCGCGTAGGAGAAGATGAGCGCCGGTCCCGCGGCGGCGAGGCGCCCGCCCGCACCGAGGAACAGGCCGACGCCGATGGCGCCGCCGATCGCGATCATCTGGACCTGGCGCTTGCTCAGCGACTTGGCGTACCCGTCGGCATCGGGCAAATCTTTTGCCCTTTCGGACACTTTCTCCTGCGAATCCACGAGAACTGGTTCCTTTCCATGAACCACATGTGCCGGAACCTCCCGCGTTCCGACCCGGACCAGTGGAGTGACGCCGACCACCCACTGGTTGCAGGACGTTAGAGGGTGTGCGCAGTCAGTGGGAAATCACTTGGGGAAGACTTGATGTAATCGACATCACAAGGCGCGCACACCGTGGAAAGGGCCCGGTCGAGGTCGTCCCAAATGTCCTCCACGTCCTCCAAACCGACGCTTACTCGCAATAGGTTCTCCGGCACTCCGCACGCATTCCGATCGGCGCTGGGCACGAGTCGGTGGGTGAGCGCGGCGGGGTGTTCGACGAGCGTGTCGACCGAGCCGAGGCTCACGGCGGGGGTGATCAGCGAGAGGCCGCGGACCACCTCCGTGGGGTCCTCGCGGGTGGTGAACGCGAGCACCGCGCCGGGTCCGCGCAGCTGGCGGCCGAGCAGGCCGAGCGGGTCCGCGCCGGGCAGGCTCGGGTGCCGGACCACGCCGACGGCCGGGTGCTCGGCGAGCCTGCGGGCGAGTTCGACGGCGTTGCGCTGGGCGGCCTCGACGCGCAGCGGCAGGGTCGCCAGGCCGCGGTGCATCAGGTAGCCGCCGAGCGGGTGCAGCACCGCGCCGGTGACGATCCGGACCTGGCGCAGCGTTCCCGCCCGTTCCGCCGAGCAGGCCACGACGCCGCCGAGCACGTCGCCGTGCCCGCCGAGGTACTTGGTGCCCGAGTGCAGCACGTAGGTCGCGCCGTGGGCGGCGGGGTTCTGGAGCACGGGGGTGGCGAAGGTGTTGTCGACCATCACCGGCACGTCACCGGCCTGCGCCACGGCGGCGGCGATGTCGACGAGGTCGAGGTTCGGGTTGGCCGGGGTCTCCAGGACGACCAGCCCGGTCTCCGGGGTGATCGCCTCGGCGATCCGGTCGGCCGTCGCGTAGGTCGTGCGGACGCCGAGCAGCCCGGACGACAGCAGGTGGTCGGTGCCGCCGTAGAGCGGCCGCACGGCCACGACGTGCGGCTTGCCCGCCATCACGGCCGCCGCCTGCACGACCGCCGTCACCGCGGCCATGCCGCTGCCGAACGCCACCGACTGCTCGGTGCCCTCCAGCAGCGCCAGCGCCTTCTCGAACCGGGCCACGGTCGGGTTGTGCAGCCGCGCGTAGACCGGCGAGGCCGCCTCGGCGACGCCGTCCGCGAGGGCTTGCAGCGCTTCCCCGCCCGCCGCCTGGTCGGGCACGGGGTAGGTGGTGGACAGGTCGATCGGCAACGCGTGCACGCCCAGCGCCGCGAGGTCGTCGCGCCCGCCGTGGACGGCCATCGTGTGGAAACCCGCCATGGTCGGCCTCCGTGGTTCGTTCGGTCCGGTGGCACGATCGTGGCAACCGGGGCAGGTTCCACGGGGAAGTTCCGCACGTGCTGCGGCCGTCGAGGAGGAGGACCGTGATGGATTCGGTGGACGCGGCGATCGTGCACGAGTTGCAGAAGGACGCGCGGCTGCTCAACAAGGACCTCGCGGACCGGGTCAACGTCGCCGCCTCCACGTGCGTGGTCCGGCACCGGGCGCTGCGCGAGCGCGGAGTGATCACCGGGTACCACGCGGAGGTGGACCTGAAGGCCGTCGGACGGCCGGTGCAGGCGATCATCGCGGTCCGGATCCGGCCGCACACCCGCGCGATCGTCGGGCCGTTCATGGAGTACGCGCTGGCGCTGGAGGAGACCCTCGCGGTGTCGCACGTGACCGGCCCGGACGACTTCCTGGTGCACGTGGCCGTCGCCGACACCGCGCACCTGCAACGGCTGGTGCTCGACCGGTTCACCGCCCGCCGCGAGGTGACCGAGGTGCACACGAACCTGCTGTTCGAGCACGTCCGCAAGCACACGATCCCGCCGCTTCCGGAACCGTGAGCCAAACTACAAAGGCAAACTTTGCAGTTTGCCTTCACGAGGTCTAGCGTCGGAGGCGTGGAAGACCAGGAGATCGCGGCGCTCGCGGCGGACCTGCGCGTGGTCGTCGCCCGGTTGCGGCGGCGGTTGCGCGAGGAGTCCGGCCCCGGCGACTACACGCCGTCGCAGGCCGCCGTGCTGCTGCGGCTGGAACGCGACGGGCCCGCGACGGTGACCGAACTGGCCCGCGCCGAGGGAGTCCGACCGCAGTCGCTCGGCGCGAACGTCGCCATGCTCGAGGCCGCCGGGATGGTCGCGGGCACACCGGACCCGTCCGACGGCCGCCGCACGATCCTGTCGCTCACCGACACCGCCCGCCACGCGCTGGCCTCCATCCGCGCGGCCAAGCAGAGCTGGCTGGTCCGCGGGGTCCGCTCCACCTTCACCGACGCCGAACAGGAGCAGCTGGCCGCCGCGGTCGTGCTGCTCCAGCGCCTCGCCGACTCGTAGGAGAACCGCCATGACCGTCACCGCGCTCGACCCGAGGACCGCGCTCGTGGTCGTCGACCTCCAGAAGGGCATCCTCGGCCTGCCCACCGTCCACCCGGTCGCCGACGTCGTGAAGAACGCGGGCGCGCTCGCCGACGCGTTCCGCGCCCGAGGCCTGCCGGTCGTGCTCGTGACGGTCGACGGCGGCGCGCCGGGCCGCACCGAGCAGTCCTTCGGCCGCCGCGAGATGCCCGCCGACTGGGCCGACCTCGCGCCCGAGCTGAACCAGCACCCGAGCGACAAGACCGTGCTCAAGCGGACCTGGGGCGCGTTCACCGGCACCGACCTGGACGCCTACCTCAAGGGCGAGGGCGTCACGCAGGTCGTGGTCGTCGGCGTCGCCACCACCGCGGGCGTCGAGTCGACCGCGCGGCACGCCCACGAGAACGGCTACCACGTGACCCTCGCCGTGGACGCCATGACCGACTTCAGCCCCGAGGCGCACGACAACAGCGTCCAGCGGATCTTCCCCAGGATCGGCGAGACCGGCACGACGGCGGAGATCGTCGCGCTGCTGCCGTGACGACGGCGACCGCGCCCACCGGGACCTTCCGGTCGTTCGCGGGGTTCAACTACCGGGTCTGGGCGGGCGGTGCCCTCGTCTCGAACATCGGGACGTGGATGCAGCGCACCGCCCAGGACTGGGTGGTGCTGACCCAGCTGACGCACAACAACGCGACCGTCGTGGGCGTCGTGATGGCGCTCCAGTTCGGTCCGCAGGTGCTGCTCCTCCCGCTCACCGGCTACGCCGCCGACACCCTGGACCGGCGGAGGCTGCTGATGGCCACGCAGGCCACGATGGGCGCTCTCGCCCTGGGGCTCGGCCTGCTCACGGTCACCGGGACCGTGCGGCTGTGGCACGTCTACGTGTTCGCGCTGCTGCTCGGCTGCGTGGCCGCGTTCGACGCCCCCGCGCGGCAGACGTTCGTGGCGGAACTGGTCGCCGGACCGAACCTGTCCAACGCGGTGGCGCTCAACTCGACCTCGTTCAACCTGGCCCGCACCATCGGCCCCGCCATCGCCGGGCTGCTCATCGCGGGCATCGGCTCCGGGTGGGTGTTCCTGCTCAACGCCGCCACGTTCGGCGCGGTGCTGCTGTCGCTGCGGACGCTGCGGGTGGCGGAACTGCACCCGGTCGTGCGGGCGCCACGGGCGCGCGGCGGGCTCGTCGAGGGCTTCAAGTACGTGTGGTCGAGGCCGGACATCAAGGCGATGCTGGTGATCCTGTTCCTCATCGGCACGTTCGGCCTGAACTTCCCCATCTACATCTCCACCATGTCCGTCACCGTGTTCCACGAGGGACCCGGCGAGTTCGGGCTGCTCACGTCGGCGCTCGCGATCGGGTCGGTGATGGGCGCGCTGCTGTCCGCCCGCCGCGCCAGCCCCCGCGTCGGGCTGCTGGCGGTGGGCGCGACGCTGTTCGCCGTCGGCTGCGCGCTCGCGGCGATCGCCCCCACCTACTGGGTGTTCGCGCCGGTGCTGACGCTGGTCGGCGTGGCGTCGCAGACGATCACGACGACGGCGAACGGCGCGGTGCAGATGGCCACGGACCCCGCGCTGCGCGGGCGGGTCATGGCGATCCTGATGGCGATCCTCATGGGCGGCACCCCGATCGGCGCGCCGATCGTCGGCTGGGTCGCCGACGCGTTCGGCGCGCGGTGGGCGATGGGCGTCGGCGCGCTGGCCGGTCTCGCGGCCGCGTGTGTCGGCGTTCACCACGTCGTGAAACGGCGGCGGTCCTGACCGCGTGTTAGGAAAGGACATGGAGATCGACGTGCTGCGCGACCTGCTCGACGGCCGGTGGGCCGATCTTCGGCGGAGGTCGCGGGACCTGCTGGGGACGCTGGAGCCGCCGCCGGTGCTGGACCTGGACGCCCAGCGGGCGCTGGTGTTCGAGCAGTTGCGGCTGCTGGCCGAGGGCGGGCACCCGTTGACCGGGTTCCCGAAGGCCTACGGCGGGCACGACGACGTGGGCGGGTCGGTCGTCGCGTTCGAGGTGCTGGGGTTCGGTGACCTGTCGCTGATGGTCAAGGCGGGCGTGCAGTGGGGCCTGTTCGGCGGGGCCGTGCAGGCGCTCGGCACGCGCGTGCACCACGACAGGTACCTGCCCTCCATCATGAACCTCGACCTGCCCGGCTGCTTCGCCATGACGGAGACCGGGCACGGGTCGGACGTGCAGCACCTGCGGACGACGGCGACCTACGACCCGGACACCGAGGAGTTCGTGGTCCACACGCCGGATCCGGGCGCTCGCAAGGACTACATCGGCAACGCGGCCCGCGACGGGCGGATGGCCGTGGTGTTCGCGCAGCTCGTCAGCGGCGACGAGGAGCACGGCGTGCACGCGCTGCTGGTGCCGTTGCGCGACGAGGACGGTCAGGCGCTGCCCGGAGTGTCCATTGAGGACTGCGGCCACAAGGCCGGGCTCAACGGCGTGGACAACGGGCGGCTGACGTTCGACCACGTGCGCGTGCCGCGCGAGGCGCTGCTCGACCGGTACGGGTCGGTGGCCGCCGACGGCACGTACAGCAGCCCGATCGACGGGGTCGGGCGGCGGTTCTTCACAATGCTGGGAACGCTGGTGCGCGGGCGGATCAGCGTCGCGGGCGGGGCGGGCAGCGCGACGAAGAAGGCCCTGGCGCTGGCGGTCCGGTACGGCGAGACGCGCAAGCAGTTCACCCGGCCGGACGGCGAGGAGGTCGTGGTCCTCGACTACCTCGCCCACCAGCGGCGACTGCTGCCCGCGCTGGCGCACAGCTACGCGCTGCACTTCGCGCAGGAGGAACTGGTGTCGGCGCTGCACGACCTGGGCGACGACGACCGGGCGCAGCGGGAACTGGAGTCGCGGGCCGCCGGGCTCAAGGCGGTGGCGACGTGGCACGCCACGGCCACCATCCAGACGTGCCGGGAGGCCTGCGGCGGCGCGGGGTACCTCGCCGAGAACCTGCTCCCCCAGATCAAGGCCGACACGGACGTCTTCACCACGTTCGAAGGCGACAACACCGTGCTGCTGCAACTGGTCGCGAAAGGACTGCTGACCAGCTACCGCGACCACGTGGGCGACCTGGACACGCTGGGCATGGCGCGGTTCGTGGCCGACCAGTTCGTCGGCGCGGTCATCGAGCGCACGGCGGCCCGGTCGATCATCGCCCGCCTGGTCAGCGGCTCGGACGACGGGCTGCTGGAACGCGGGTGGCAGGTCCGCCAGTTCGAGTTCCGCGAGACCCACGTGCTGGAAGGGCTCGCGCGCAGGCTGCGGCGGGCGGGCGACGGCGAGCAGGACCCGTTCGAGACGTTCAACAACGCCCAGGACCACGTGCTGCACGCCGCTCGCGCGCACATCGACCGCGTGGTGCTGGAGGCGTTCGTGGCCGCTGTCGACCGCTGCCCGGACCCGGAGACGTCCGCGCTGCTGGACCAGGTGTGCGACCTCTACGCCCTGTCGGTGATCGAGGCCGACCGCGCGTGGTTCCTGGAGCACGGCAGGCTGACCGCCGCGCGCTCGAAGGACGTGTCCCGCACGGTCAACGACCTGTGCCGCCAACTCCGCCCGCACGCCCGTGCCCTGGTCGACGCGTTCGCCATCCCCGAGTCGTGGCTGGCGGCCCCGATCACCCGGTGAATTCGGTCGCAGGCAAGCACTTCGCGGGTCAGCGACCCCCGGAGTGCTCAACTGCGGGCCCAACGGCTGGTGGAGGCCTAGGCGCACTTCGCGTTCGTGTCGCGGAGCTGGAGGTACACCACCTTCGAGTCCACGTAGTCGAAGTCCATGACCCAGCCCGCCCGGCCGCGCGCCGGCATCTCGTAGCGGCCCGGCGAGGTCAGCCCCAGTCCCCTGCCGAGGTAGGTCTTGCGCAGGTCGTCGACCGTGGAGCCGTCGCCGATGCCGTCGACCGTGCGCGCCGAGACCGGCGCGCCGATCACCCGGATCCGGCCGTCGGCGAACGACACCACCCCCGCGGGGTTGGCGGGGCCGACGATGTCGTCCGCGCGCTCGCTCAACGCCGACGCCAGTTCCGCCACGCCGCTGACCGCCCGTGCCGCGTCGGCGGTGCGGGCGAGCCACGCGACCTGGTCGTCCGGGGACGCCTCGGGGGCCGGTGACGGGCCGACGCGCGCGATCAGGTCCTTGGCGCGCAGCACCGCGTTCTGGTGCGCCTGGTCGGCTGCCTCGTCGGCCGCGGCCCACGCGGGGTCGGGTCGGACGCCGCCGGTCATCGAGTAGTACGTGCACCCGGAGAGGACGGCGATGGGGTCCGGGTCGAGTTCCCCGGTGGCGAGCGCGTCCTGCTTGGTCATCCCCGGTTTGAGCGCGCCCCAGCCCTGCGCTCCGAACGCCTTGACCACCGGCGGCTCACCGTCGGTCGCGGGCGTGCACGCCGACACGGCGAGCACCGCGGCGATCGCGGTGAGCCCGGCTAATCGCCCAGTGTTCACAGAGATCGACGGTAGAGCAGAAAACCGTTGCGGCGAAACGGTTTCCACCCGAATGCCGAATACCGGGGGCTAACTCACTCCGGTAAGCCGCAGTCCTGCGGTAACAGCGGCCGCCAGCACGACGACTAGGACGAATGGAGCCTTCCTCCACGCCGCCAGCCCGCCCACGGCTACGCCGATCGGCAGGGCGAACCCGGCGAAGTGGTCGCCCTTCACGAGCGTCGCCGTGGCGATGAGCGCGACCAGCAGCACGGTGGCGGCGATCGACATCAGCGAGCGGACGCCGTCCGACAGGGTGATCCGGTCGCGCAGCAGCGGACCGGCCAGCCGGAACGCGTAGGTGCCCGCGGCGAGGACGAGGATCGCGTAGACGGTCATCGGCGCACCGGCACCGGGAGTCGCAGGGCGAGCAGACCGGCCAGCGCGAGCAGCACCGGCACGCCCGCGGGCACGAACGGTGTGGTGACCAGCGCGATCACCGCGCCGACCAGCGCGGCCCGGACGGTCGGCGCGTCGCGCAGGGCGGGCAGCACCAGCGCCAGCAGCGCGGCGGGGAACGCCGCGTCCAGCCCGAACACGGCCGGGTCGCCGATCGACTGCCCCACGAGCGCGCCCGCGAGCACACCGACGTTCCACGAGATGAACAGCGCGACGCCGCACGCCCAGTACGCGGTCCGCGCGCGGGCGGGGTCGCGCTGGGCCAGCGCGAACGCCACCGACTCGTCGGACATCAGGTGGCTGCCGACCAGCTTGCCGGGCAGGCCGGGCCCCAGCACGCCGCCGACGGCCAGCCCGAACGGCAGGTGGCGGACGTTGAGGACCAGGCCCGCGAGCACGGCCGCGACGGGCGACCCGCCCGCCGCCACGACGCCGACCGCCATGAACTGGCTGCCACCCGCGAAGATGACCAGCGACATGAGCACCGGGATCCACCACGGGGAGCCGGAGGCCACCGTGATCGCCCCGAAGGAGGCGCCGCTGACGGTGACGCTGGCGGCTATCGCCAGGACGTCGCGGAGGAGCACCGGATCGAGTGTTCGCCATGTCGAACGCATGTCCATTAGAGTGAACACCAGGCAGCCGTTCGTCAAGGCGAACGAAGTGACTGTTGTACCGAACACAGGAGTGCCGTGAACCGCACCGCACCGCTGGAGGTCATCTCCGCGTCCCTGCGCCGCGAACGCGCCCGCGTCGGCCTGTCCCTCAGCGAGCTGGCGAAGAAGGCGGGCGTCGCGAAGTCGACGCTCTCGCAACTGGAGTCCGGCAGCGGCAACCCGAGCGTCGAGACGCTGTGGGCGCTCGCCACCGTGCTGGACATCCCGCTGAGCAAGCTCGTCGACCCGCCGACCGCCCGCGTCCTGGTCATCCGGGCGGGCGAGGGCCCGGCGATCTACTCCGAGCGCGCCCACTACACCGCGACCCTGCTGGCGTCGTGCCCGCCCGGCGCCCGCCGCGACCTCTACCAGGTCGCGCTGGAGCCCGGAGCGGGCCGCGAGTCCCAGCCGCACCGGACGGGCACGGTCGAGCACCTGGTCGTCGGCTCGGGCAGGCTGCTCGCCGGACCGGCCGACGGCCCGGTCGAACTCGGCGTCGGCGACTACCTCACCTACCCCGGCGACGTGCCGCACACCTGCCGGGCCCTGGAGCCCGGCAGCGTCGGGATCATGCTGATGGAGTACCTCTAGGCGTCGAGCACGTCGCGGAGCCGCTCGGCGAACGCCTCGGGCTTGCCGGGCATGCCGTACTCGTCGCCGAGGAACCCGCCGTGGTTGCTCGGGAACACCGTCGCCTCCTGCCCGAGCAGCGCGGCGGTCGCCAGCGTGGTGCGCCCGGTGAAGGTGTCGCCGGACTCCTCGGCGACCGCGATCACCACACGCGTCGACGCGGCCTTGAGCGCGTCGACGTCCGGCCGGTAGCCGCTCACCGCCCAGGACCGGTCGGACAGCAGCACGTCGTCGCGCTGGCCGTCGTCCTCGGTCGGCAGGCCGAACATCGCCGGGTCGGCGGCGGGCTGGGCGAAGTAGGCGTCGGTGTACTCGCCGCTCCACGACGTCATCGCGATGAAGGCGGCCATCCCGGCGCCGAACCCCCTGGCGTTGTACGCATCCGTGACGCCCGCGCGGGCGCGTTCGGCGGCCTCGGCGTCGGACACCAGCGGGATCAGCGGCGGCTCGTGCGCGACGAGGGTCACGACGTCGTCCGGGTGCGCGGCCACCAGCGCGAGCGCGGTCACCGCGCCGCCGCTGCTGCCGAACAGGTCGACCGGACCGGCCCCGAGCGCCCCGATCAGGGCGTGCACGTCACCGGCCTGGACGTCCGGCGTGTTGTCGACCCGGCCGTCCGAGCGCGTGCTGCGGCCGAGGCCGCGCGGGTCGTAGGTCACCACCGTGCGGTCGGGGAAGTGCGACGCCAGCGTGCCGAACCCCTCGGCGGTCATCGGCTGGCCGATCATCAGCAGCGGCGGTCGGCCGTCGGCGGGCGGCAGCGGGCCGCGGACGTCGTAGGTGATGACCGCTTCGCCGAGGTCGAGCTGGTGGGTCGTCGTCATGGCCGCGCCTTCCGCGTGAGGAAACGCCTGCCACCCTGAACCAGCGGGTCCCGGCGCGCAACCGACACGCGGAAGCCCCCGCACCGGAGTGCGGGGGCTTCCACCGGATCGGGGCCGACTACCAGCCGCGCTCGGCCAGGCGGTGCGGCTCGGGGATCTCCTCGACGTTGATGCCCACCATGGCCTCGCCCAGGCCGCGCGACACCTTCGCGATGACGCTCGGGTCGTCGTAGAACGTGGTGGCCTTGACGATGGCCTCCGCGCGCTGCTCCGGGTTGCCGGACTTGAAGATGCCGGAGCCGACGAACACGCCCTCGGCGCCGAGCTGCATCATCATCGCGGCGTCGGACGGGGTGGCGATGCCGCCCGCGGTGAACAGCACGACGGGCAGCTTGCCCGCCTCGGCGACCTCGCGGACCAGGTCGTACGGCGCCTGGAGCTCTTTGGCGGCCACGTACAGCTCGTCCGGGCTGAGGTTCTGCAACCGGCGCAGCTCGCCGCCGATCTTGCGCATGTGGGTGGTGGCGTTCGAGACGTCGCCGGTGCCCGCCTCGCCCTTGGAGCGGATCATCGCCGCGCCCTCGGTGATGCGCCGCAGCGCCTCGCCCAGGTTGGTCGCGCCGCAGACGAAGGGCACGGTGAACTGCCACTTGTCGATGTGGTTCGTGTAGTCCGCCGGGGTGAGCACCTCGGACTCGTCGATGTAGTCGACGCCGAGCGACTGGAGGACCTGGGCCTCGACGAAGTGGCCGATGCGGGCCTTCGCCATGACCGGGATGGACACGGTGGCGATGATCTCGTCGATCATGTCCGGGTCGCTCATCCGGGACACGCCGCCCTGCGCGCGGATGTCGGCCGGAACGCGCTCGAGCGCCATCACGGCGACCGCTCCCGCGTTCTCCGCGATCTTCGCCTGCTCGGCGTTGACCACGTCCATGATCACGCCGCCCTTGAGCATCTCCGCCATGCCGCGCTTGACGCGCGAGGTCCCGGTCACCTGACCGGTGTCGGAGGGGGATGAAGTGGTCACGGCCAGCCTTTCGAAAAGGGGTGTTCGGACCAGGCCATCCTACGACCGACGTGGACCGCCGGCGCGGGCCAATCCAGCCCGTTCCCGGCAGTCCACTTCGCTTTCCGCCGCAGGTGGTGGCCTACGTCATACCGAAGGGCCACCGCGTCGGCGTGCTCAGGTCCACGCCCCAGCCGAACACCACGCGCGGCCGCACCAGGAACGCCGCCCCGACCGTGCCGTCGCGGTCGCGCACGCCGTCGCCGTCCGGCGCGAACGTCCACGAGTACTTGGCGTTGTACGCCGCCACGGCGTCCGCCGGCACGGCGGCGACCGCCCGGCCCTCGACGATCACCACGTCGTCGGTCGCGGCCGGGTGCACGGTGATCTCCGCGTTCTTCCCCAGGTTCCGCGCGGCCGACGACCCGGTGGAGAACCAGAACCCGTCGTCGAGCCACACGCCCCACACCGGCCGGGTGTGCGGACTGCCGTCCGGCCGGGTCGTGGCGATCCAGTAGTCGCGCGCGGCGGCGAGCCGGTCGCGCGCCCACGACCACGGCAGCAGGTCGCCTTGCGGCACGGGCTGCCCGAACAGCACCGGATGCTCCGGAATCGGCTCCAACGTCTTGTCCCCTCTGCCCGTGCGGGTGTGAGATCGAACACTAAACACTTGCAACCGATGACGTGTGCGAGTTGTGGAGGGCAGTTCCATGGGAGCGAAGAACAACGACAACGGCCACTCGGCAGGCTCGGTCGCTGTGGACGACCCGGCCAAGGTCCGCAACGTCGTGCTGGTCGGCCCCTCGGGAGCGGGCAAGACCACCCTGACGGAGGCGCTGCTGACCGCGAGCGGCGTGCTGACGCGGGCCGGGTCGGTCACCGAGGGCACCACCGTGTGCGACCACGACCCCGCGGCCGTGCGCCAGCAGCGGTCGGTCGGCCTCGCCGTGGCCCCGCTGCGGCACGGCGACATCAAGATCAACCTCATCGACACCCCCGGCTACGCCGACTTCGTCGGGGAACTGCGCGCGGGCCTGCGGGCCGCCGACGCCGCCCTGTTCGTGGTCAACGCCTTCGAGGGCGTGGACGCCTCGACCACGACCCTGTGGGCCGAGTGCGCCGCCGTCGGGATGCCGCGCGCGGTCGTGATCACCCGCACCGACCACCACCGCGCCGACGTGGCCACGGCCATCGCGGCCTGCCAGGAGGCGTTCGGCGCGGGCGTGGTGCCGCTCTACCTGCCCAAGGACGGCGGGCTCGTCGGGCTGATCACCGGCGACCCCGAGGGGTTCGAGGCCGAGCGCGCCGAGCTGATCGAGGCGATCATCGCCGAGAGCGAGGACGAGTCGCTCATGGACCGCTACCTCGACGGCGAGGAGATCGACCAGGCCACGCTGGTCGCCGACCTGGAGACGGCGGTGGCGCGCGGCTCGTTCCACCCGGTGCTGCCCGTGTGCGCGTCGACCGGTGTCGGCCTGCCCGAACTGCTCGACGGCATCGCCCGCGCGTTCCCGTCGCCGCTGGAGCACCCGCTGCCCGAGGTGACCGGACTGGACGGCATCCCCCGGCCGCGGCTGGCGGCCGACCCGGAGGGGCCGCTGGTCGCCGAGGTCGTGCGCACCGCCGTGGACTCCTACGTCGGCCGCGTGTCCGTGGTGCGGGTGTTCTCCGGGACGCTGCGGCCGGAGAACGCGGTCCACGTCTCCGGGCACGGCATGGCCGACCGGGGGCACGAGGACCACGACGCGGACGAGCGGGTCGCGCACGTCTACTCGCCGCTGGGGTCCGCGCTGCGCGAGGTGCCGTACTGCGTGGCGGGCGACGTGTGCGCGGTGACCAAGCTCGGGTCGGCGGAGACCGGCGACACGGTGTCCGCGCCGGACCGGCCGCTGCTGGTGTCGCCGTGGTCGATGCCCGAGCCGCTGCTGCCCGTCGCGGTCGTGCCGCGCAGCCGCAGCGACGAGGACAACCTGGCGCGCAACCTCAACCGGCTGGTCGCGGGCGACCCGACGCTGCGGCTGGAGCGCAACGCGGAGACGCACCAGATGGTGCTGTGGTGCATGGGCGAGGCGCACGCCGACGTCGTGCTGGCCCGGTTGCGCGCGGGCGGCGCGGAGGTCGACACCGAGCCGGTGCGGGTGTCGCTGCGCGAGACGTTCGGGGCGGTCGCGAAGGGCCACGGGCGGCACGTGAAGCAGTCCGGCGGCCATGGCCAGTACGCCGTGTGCGACATCGTCGTCGAACCGCTGCCGCGCGGCGGCGGGTTCGAGTTCGTGGACAAGGTCGTCGGCGGGGCGGTGCCGCACCAGTTCATCCCCAGCATCGAGAAGGGCGTTCGGGCCCAACTGGACCGCGGTCTGCAAGCTGGCCACCCCGTGGTCGACATCCGCGTGACCGTGGTGGACGGCAAGGCGCACTCGGTCGACTCGTCGGACGCGGCGTTCCAGACGGCGGGGTCGCTGGCGCTCAAGGACGCGGCGGCGAACGCCCGGATGTCGTTGCTGGAGCCCACCGACGAGGTGTCGATCCACCTGCCGGACGAGCACCTCGGCACGGTGCTGGGCGACCTGTCCGGCAGGCGCGGGCGGGTGCTGGGCACCGAGTCGGACTCCACCGCGCACACCACGATCCGCGCGGAGGTGCCGAGTTCGGCGCTGCTGCGGTACGCGGTCGAGCTGCGGTCGCTGACCTCCGGCACGGCGTCGTTCACCCGGCGCTTCGTCCGCTACGACCCGCTGCCCGACTGAGTTTTCGCCTGGTATGCCGCCGGTGTCCGTTATTCCTTCCAAATTGTTAAGGAAGTTTCCTAACTAATCTTGCGCTCGAGTGGCTCCACCCAGGACTCTGCTCAACACGCCGCCAAGTCCAGGGTTCCGCGGAGGCACCATGAGTCCGAGAGCGCTCCTCTCGACCGTCACGACCGCACTGCTGGTCCTCGTCGCCGTGTTCGCGGGCGTCGGCACGGGACAGGCGGCCACGTCCACGCAGCAGACGTTCCTGACGTTCTACGGCTGGTACGACAACACCCCGCCCGGCGGGGACATCTCCTACCCCCAGATCCACGACACGGCCGGTGGCGTCGGCACCTACGCCGACCCCATCACGTTCGCCACCTCGACCTCGGAGCTCAAGGCGGGCACCAAGGTCTGGGTGCCGCGCGTGCGCAAGTACTTCATCATGGAGGACTCCTGCCAGGAGTGCGGGGCCGACTGGAGCGGCAACGGCCCCAACGGCGGGCCCGGCCTGTGGCACCTCGACCTGTGGCTCGGCGGCCAGGGCGGCAACGCCATGAACGCCATCGACTGCGAGGACGCGCTGACCCACTACAACGCCGACAACACGCCGACGTTGGAGCCGGTGGTCATCGACCCGCCGTCGACCGAGCCGTACGACTCGACGCCGATCTTCAACACCAGCACCGGCGCCTGCTACGGCGGCGCGCAGCCGAACACCACGATCGGCCAGTACCGCAACGGGTCCAACAGCCAGTGCCTGGAGGGCTCGACGTCCGGCACGCAGCTCAAGACCGCGGCGTGCACCGGCGGCGCGGCGCAGAAGTTCACCTTCCACGGCGCGTTCCTCGTGCTGAACAACCTGTGCGCGGCCATGTCCGGCAGCAACGTCGTGCTCCAGACGTGCACCGGCGGCCCGCAGCAGCAGTGGTCGATCAACCCGAACGGCACCATCTCCGACATCCAGACCGGCAAGAAGTGCGTGCGGGTGTCCGGCACCAACGTCGTGGCGGGCAGCTGTTCCGGCGCACAGAGCCAGTGGGCCTTCACCTCGGCCTCCCCCAACGACTTCTCCGTCAGCGTGAACCCCACCTCCGGCACGGTCGCCGCGGGCGGGTCCACGACGGCGGCGGTGTCGACGGCGGTCACCGCGGGCAGCGGGCAGCCCGTCGCGCTCGCCGCGACCGGCCTCCCGTCCGGCGCGACCGCGACCTTCTCCCCCGCGTCGGTCACGGCGGGCTCGGGCGCGACCGTCACGTTCGCCGCCCCGGCGGGCACGGCGGCCGGGATCTACCCGGTGACCATCAACGCGACCGGCGGCTCGGGCGTGCACACCGCGTCCTACTCGCTGACCGTCACCGGCTCCGGCGGCAACCCCGGCACGCCTTCCCTGCTCTCCCAGGGGAAGACGGCCACGGCGTCCTCGACCGAGTCGTCGACGTACGCGGCGGCCAAGGCGTTCGACGGCAACCTCACCTCCACCCGCTGGGCCAGCGAGGAGGGCGTGGACGCGGAGTGGCTGCGCGTCGACCTCGGGGCCACGGCGAGCATCAGCCAGGTCAAGCTGACCTGGGAGGCCGCCTACGGCAAGTCGTACTCGATCGAGACGTCCGCGAACGGCTCGACGTGGACGCCGATCTACACGACCACGACGGGCAACGGGGCCACGGACGACCTGACCGGGCTGTCCGGCACGGGCCGGTACGTCCGGATCAGCACCAAGGCCCGTGGCACCGCCTACGGGTACTCGCTGTACGAGTTCCAGGTCTACGGCACCACGAGCTGACCGGGTTCCCCGTCCTGCCGTCGCGTCCCGGCAGGACGGGGGTGGTCGGTCACCAGCGCGACTGCCGCACGACCTCCGCCGACCGCGGGCCCGCCATGCGCAAGCGGAACACGGTGGTGCCGTTGCCCGCGCGGATGTCCACGGTCTCGCAGATCTGCCGGGTGATCCACAGCCCGTCGCCCAGCTCCGTCGGCGTGCGCACCTCCGGCGGGCGGAACCCGGCGAACGGGTCGAGCGAGGCGCCGCTCGCGCCGCTCAGCTCGCACACCACCGTGCCGTCGCTCGACCACATCGCCACGTGGCCGTCGTCGCGCAGGAACGCCAGGGTCTCGCCGACCGCGACGGTCAGCATCGCGGCGCGCTCCTCGGACAGGCCGAAGTCCAGCGCCCGGCCGACGATGAAGCGCCGCAACGCGTTCAGGTCGCCCCGCAGCGGCAGCACGACCGCGTCCGCGGGCCGCTCCGACAGCGGCACGGCGTCACACTCCCGCGCGTACTCGACCGGGTCGACGTAGTCCGGCGACGGGATCGGCTCGGTGCCCCGCACGTCCGCGGGGTGGGTCTTGAGCGCGTGCGCGATGCCCTCCTCGCTCACGACCCTGGTGTCGTACGGGCAGATCATCCACACGTTCGTCGAGGCGAGGACGACGTTGAGGCCGGACTCCATCCGCCGCCACGCCCGCACGTCGTCCGGGGTGCGGCCCGCCCACAGCGGCTCGGCCAGCACCCGCACGTTGCGGGCGGTGCTCGACACCGCCTTCCGCTGCCAGTAGCGGAAGAACTCCGTCGCGCGCTCCGGCGGCCTGCGCCCGAAGTACGCCGTCTCCGCGTGGTCGAACCCGTTCGCGTTCGGGCCCAGCGCGTCGCGCAGGAGGGTGATGTTCGCGGGCGTCGTGGTGACCAGCACCGGTTCACCGCGCTCGACGCCCTCGGTCACGAAGGGCACCGCCATCGCCAGGAACTCGTGGTCGTCGGCGTACACGGCCGCGTCGTGCCGGAAGTTCTCGTGGTTCATCGCGGCGCTTCTCCGTTCGCCATGACCAGACCGGGGGCGTTGGCCCACCCCACGGCGCCGATGGCCCATTCGTGGTGTGGCGCGAGGTTCAGCACGAGGCTGCGCCCGTCTTCCGCCAGTTCGCCCGCCGTCCGCACGAGGGTGCGGACCGTCGCGAGCAGCAGGAAGGGGACCTGGCGCATGTCGACCCTGACCTCGCCGCCCGGCGTCCCGGTCAGGAGGGTCGAGCGGAGCGCTTCCAGGTCCGCCGCGTCGATGTTCCCGGTCAGCACCAGTCCGGGTGGGTCGCCTTGAGGCGTGATGACCACTTCAGGGTTCTCCTAGCGCGAATTCCGTCCCGCACCCGGACCCCGGAACCGGATGCGCACGTACGGGCCGACAGTACGCGATTCCGCGCTCGGCACTCAACTTTACGAACACCGCGCGGTATTCCACCCGACCCGGCGCGAAGGGGGCCGCAGAATTGCGGCGGCCCCCTTCGCGGAATTCAGCTCACGGGCACGAGCGCGATGGCGTTGATCTGCGGCTGGTCCTCCGCGCCTCGGAGGAAGTCCAGGGTCACCGTCCCGGACTCGCCGACCACGGTGGTGAAGTCCTTCTCCACGCCGAAGTTGTTCCCGCCGTCCGCGCCGCGCGCGATGGCGTCGGCGATGATGTCGAAGCCCGTCAGCACCCGCGTGCCGTCGATCGCGACGTCGAAGCTCCGCTTGCCGGGCTTGCCCTTGAAGTACCAGTCCATGAAGTACAGCCGCACCTCGTAGGTGGTCCCCGGCGTCAGACCGGGGACGGCGTAGGTGGACTCCAGGTAGCGGGACGTGTGCCAGAGCGCCGCCGGGATCGGGTGGGCGACCCGCCAGTTGGGCAGGCTCGGCGCGCCCGCGGGCAGGGTGTCGAGGAGGCCGCCCGCGCCGAACGCGTCGGGCCCGAAGGTCGCGTCGCCCGCGCCGCCGACGTCGATGGTCACGGTCGCGGGCTCGGCATGGGCCACGCCCGCGCCGCCGAGCGCCAGAGCCAGGGCGGCGACCACGGCGGCTGTTCGTCGGAATTGCCTCATAAGGGGTTCTCCAGCGTTCGCAGGGATTCGACTGGAACGTCACGCTAGAGCGCCCGCCCGTGAAAAAGAATGGCTCCAGGGGCAGAATGGGCTACCCGGATGAACTTCCACCCAAGACGGGAAATAGGGGTCGGAAAATGGTTATGGAGCGTGAACCCCACAACCACTCCCGACTTCTCCTCGATCAGGTGTTCTGCGGGAACCCGAGGTTGACGCCGCCGTGCGACGGGTCGAGCCACCGGCTGGTGACCACCTTCGTGCGGGTGAAGAAGTGCACGCCCTCCGGGCCGTAGGCGTGCGAGTCGCCGAACAGCGAGTCCTTCCAGCCGCCGAACGAGTAGTACGCGACCGGGACGGGGATCGGCACGTTCACGCCGACCATGCCGACCTCGATCTCGTTCTGGAACCGCCGCGCCGCGCCGCCGTCGTTGGTGAAGATCGCGGTGCCGTTGCCGTACAGGTTGTCGTTGACGACCTCCACGGCGTCGTCGTAGGTCGACACCCGCAGCACGGACAGCACCGGGCCGAAGATCTCGTCGGTGTACACGCTCATGCCCGTGCCGACGTGGTCGAACAGCGTCGGGCCGAGCCAGAACCCGCCCTCGTCGCCGTCGATCGGGTGGCCGCGCCCGTCGACCACCAGCGACGCGCCCTCGGCCACGCCCGCGTCCACATAGGACACGACCTTGTCCCGGTGTGCACCCGTGACCAGCGGCCCCATCTCGCAGCCCTGGCGGCGGCCGTCGCCGACGTGCAGGTCCGCGATCCGGTCGCGGATCTTGCCGACCAGCTCGTCGCCCACCGGGTCGACCGCGACGACGACGGAGATCGCCATGCAGCGCTCCCCCGCCGAGCCGAAGCCCGCCGACACGGCCGCGTCCGCCGCGAGGTCGAGGTCGGCGTCGGGCAGCACGACCATGTGGTTCTTGGCCCCTCCCAACGCCTGCACGCGCTTGCCGTTGGCCGTGCCGGTCTCGTAGACGTACCGGGCGATCGGCGTGGAGCCGACGAACGACACCGCCTTCACGTCCCGGTGCTCCAGGATCCGGTCCACGGCCACCTTGTCGCCGTGCACGACGTTGAGCACGCCGTCCGGCAGCCCGGCCTCGGCGAACAGCTCCGCGATGAAGTTCGCCGCCGACGGGTCCTTCTCGCTCGGCTTGAGCACCACGGTGTTGCCGCACGCGATGGCGTTCGGCACGAACCACAGCGGCACCATGGCCGGGAAGTTGAACGGCGAGATCACCCCGACCACGCCCAAGGGCTGGAGGATCGAGTACACGTCGACCTTGGTGGAGGCGTTCTCGCTGAAGCCGCCCTTGATCAGGTGCGGGATGCCGCAGGCGAACTCGACGGCCTCCAGCGCCCGCTGGATCTCCCCGGCGGCGTCCGAGAGCACCTTGCCGTGCTCGGCGGTCACGATCGCCGCCAGCTCCGCCTTGCGGGCGTTGAACAGCTCGCGGAAGGCGAACATCACCGTCGCCCGCTGCGCCAGGGAAGCCCCGCGCCACTTGGTGAACGCCGCCTTCGCCGCCGCCACCGCCTCGTCCACGTCCGCCGCGCTCGCGAAGTCGACCTGGCTCACGACCTGCCCGGTCGCGGGGTCGTAGACGTCACCGGTGCGCTCGGCCGTGCCGGTCCACGGCTTGCCGCCGATCTGGTGCGTGATCCTCACGCGGACGCCTCCTCGATCGCTCCACGCAGCGCCACGAGCGCCTCCTCCGCCTCATCCGCGGTCAACGTCATCGGCGGCGCGAGCCGGATCACGTTGCCGTACAAGCCGCCCTTGCCGATCAGCAGCCCGCGTTCGCGAGCGCCTTCGAGCACCGCCACCGCCGCCTTCGGCGCGGGCTTGCCCTCGCCGTCGACCAGCTCGATGCCGATCATCAACCCCTTGCCGCGCACGTCGCCCACGACCGGGTTGTCCGCCGCGATGGCCCGCAGCCCCTCGAACAGCCGCGCGCCGAGCTTGGCCGCGTTCGCCTGGAGGTCGTGCTCCAGCACGTAGTCCAGCGTCGCCAGCGCCCCGGCGGTGGACACGGGGTTGCCGCCGAACGTGGACAGGGAGTTCGCGCCGAGGCAGTCCATCAGGTCGCCGCGCGCCACGACGCCGCCGATCGCCAGCCCGTTGCCGAGGCCCTTGGCGAACGTCATCGCGTCCGGCGTCACGCCGTGCGCCTGGATGCCCCAGAAGTTCTCGCCGGTCCGGCCCCAGCCGGTCTGCACCTCGTCGGCGATGAACAGGATCCCGTACTCGTCCAACACCTCCTTGAACGCGCCGAACAGCCCGTCCGGCGGCGTGGCGAACCCGCCGACGCCCTGGATCGGCTCGACGATCATGCAGGCCACGTCACCGGAGGTGGTCACCTCGATGACCTCGCGCAGGTCGTCCACGCAGGCCTTGACGTAGTCGGCGTCGGAGAGGTGCCGGAAGGGGCTGCGGTACCGGTAGCCGCCGTGCACCCAGCTGACCTTGACGGGGCTCAGCGAACTCGCCGACCAGCCGCGGTTGCCGGTGATCGCGACGGTCGCGAACGCGCGACCGTGGTAGGAGTTGCGCAGCGCCACGACCTGGTCGCTGCGGCGGTACTGGGTGGCGAGCATGAGCGCCGTCTCGTTGGCCTCGGTGCCCGAGTTGGTGAAGAACACCTTGGCGTCCGGGATGCCCGACAGCTCGGCGATCTTCTCGGCCAGCTCCACCTGCTTCTCGATCAGGTACAGCGTGGAGGTGTGGAACACGCCGGTCGCGAGCTGCGCGCGCACGGCCTCGCTGATCTCGGGGACGTCGTAGCCGACGGCGTTGGTCAGGATGCCCGCGAAGAAGTCCAGGTACGTCCGGCCCTCGCGGTCGGTCACCCGCCTGCCGCTCGCGCTCGCGATCTCGATCGGCTCGTCGTAGTACAGGGCCATCCAGTTGGGCATGACCGCACGGTGCCGGGCGAGCAGTTCCCGGTGTTGCCCCATAGCGTCCTCCGTGGCAGTAGTCCTGGCTCCGAGTCTGCTGGGACCGGTGGTTCGCCGCCATGCACAACCTGTACCGCTTTCCGGGGGATCGCATTACGTTGTGTCCATGTACCCCACGGTCGCCGAAGCCCTCGCCCTCCCGGTGGTCCGGCGCGGCGGTCCGACGGTGGTCGCGGGGGCCGCCGGGATGCAGGCGCGGGTGCGGTGGGCGCACGTGGCGGAGGTCGCCGACATCGCCCACCTGCTGCGCGGCGGCGAACTCGTGCTGACGACCGGGATGCTGCTGCCCACCGACGAAGCCGGCCTCACGAGGTACGTGGACGACCTGGCGGCCGTGGGCGCCGCCGGGCTGGTCGTGGAGCTGGTGCGGCGGTGGAGCGACGAGGTGCCCGGTGTGCTGGTCGCGGCCGCCGAGCGGCACGGGCTGCCGCTGGTCACGCTCGCGCACGAGACGCGGTTCGTGACCGTGACCGAGGCCGTCGTGGCGCTGATCGTGGACGCGCAACTGGCCGAACTGCGGGCCGCGGAACAGGTGCACGAGACGTTCACGGCGTTGACGGTGGCGGGCGCGGAACCCGCCGAGGTGCTGCGCGAGGTCGCCCGCACGGCGGGCCTGCCGGTCGTGCTGGAGACCCTGGGCCACGAGGTGCTCGCCTACGACGCGGCGGGCGCGGACCCGACGGCGCTGCTCGCCGACTGGGGCCAGCGGTCGCGGTCGGTCACGGTGTCCGAGCGGACCGCCTACCACGAGGACGCGGGCTGGCTCGTCACCGTCGTCGGCGCTCGGGGCGCGGACTGGGGCAGGCTCGTGCTCGTCTCCCCCGAGGCCCCGCCGCACCGGCACGTGGTCGTGGCCGAGCGCGCGGCGTCCGCGCTGGCCGTGCACCGCCTGGTCGCCCGCGACCGCGAGTCGCTGGAACGCCAGACCCACCGCACCCTGCTGGCCCAACTCCTCGGCGAGTCCCAGCCGCCGCCCGACCTGTCCGCGCGGGCCGCCGCGCTGGGCGTGCCGCTGGAGCGCAGGCAGCTCGTCGGCATCGCCATCCGCCCCGGCACGTCCCCCTCCCCGGCGCAAACCCTTGCCACGCAAGAGGTCCTGCGCGACCTGGCCGAGGCGACGGCGTTGGCGGCCCGTCGCGTGACCGTGCCCGCGCTGGTCGGCGTCGTGGACGACACCAGCGTCCGCGCCCTGCTCTCCCTGCCCCCGCAGGCGGGCCTGGACGGCGTGCTCCGCCGCCTGGCCAAGGAGGTGCACCGCATGGCCGCCACCACCCAGCACGGGCTGCCGGTGGTCGTCGCCGCGGGCACGACCGTCGCCGCCGTGTCGGACGTCCGCCGCAGCCTCGGCGAAGCCGTCCACATCGCGGGCGCCGCGCTCCGCTCTCCGGGCACCAGGCTCTACCACCGCCTGGACGACGTCCGCCTCCACGGGCTGCTGCACCTGCTCCGCGAGGACGAACGCCTCCGCGCCTTCGCCGACCGCGAACTCGGCCCGCTCCTGGCCCGTGACACGAACCAGGGCAGCAGGCTCGTGGAACTCCTGCGCTGCCTGTGCGAACACGGCGGCAACAAGTCCGCGGCGGCCGCCGCGGCCCACCTGTCCCGCACCGCGTACTACCAACAACTGGCCCGCATCGAACAGGTGCTCGGGGTCTCGTTGGAAGACCCGGAGTCCATCCTGTCCCTGCACGTCGCCCTGCTGGTCCACGACCTGGGCGCGTGACCGGGCCGGTCGGATCCTCGTGCCGCTCGCACACGACGAGCCCATGACGCAGGTGCCACTGCGCCATGGGCTCGCGAAAGCGTGAGGTCAGCCCCCGAGCGGGAGCCCACCGAGCGGGAGGCCGCCACCGAGCGACGACAGCTGGATCGGCAGCTCGTCGGTCGACGGCAGCTGGTTCAGCGGCAACTGGTTCAGCGACAGCTGGTCGACCTGGACCTGGTCCAGGGACGGCGCGGTCGGGAAGGCACGCCCCTGGGCGGGCGGGAGGAGCGAGGGCGCGCCGGGCAGGGCGTGGGCGACGTCCGCGATCTGCGGCGCCTCCGGCAGACCGGCGACCGGGGCCGTGGGGGCCTGCGGCAGCGCGTCGGGCGTCGGGAGCTTCACGGTCTGGCCGCTCGCGATCTTGCCTGCCTCGTCCGCGACCTTGGTGGTCAGCTCGGGCGCGTCGCCGACCTTGCCCTCGAGTCCGTCGAGCGACGGGGCGGGAGCGGCGGCGGACACGCCTGCGAGCAGCGGGGACACACCGACGGCGAGGAGGGCGGCGGCACGGAGGGAACCGCGCGGGCGGGTACGAAACACAGTGTTCCTAACATTGAGGGAACCTGAAGGGGGACCTCACTGTCATCGGCAGGGGGGACCCCGACCTATATCCACACGATGGGGTGATGCGCCCGCGACGGGCCTCACCCGTTCGGGAAAAAGGGGAACCGCGGGAAATCCGGCCGCGAACACCTACCCCCTTCGGACAGACTGTCCTGATGCCCAGCCCTGACGAGCACACCCGCCACCTGGCCGCCAACAACCCCAGCCCCACCGCCTGGTTCGAGGAGCTGTACGCCGAGGCGGACGAGGGCCGCGCGATCGTCCCGTGGGACCGCGACCCGATGCCCGCGCTCACGGCGTGGGCGCGCGACAAGGACGGCGAGGGCCGCACCGCCCTCGTCGTGGGTTGCGGCCTGGGCCGCGACTCGGAACTCATCGCCACCCGCGGCTACCGCACGACGGCGTTCGACATCGCCCCCACGGCCGTCGCCACGACCCGCCGCCGCTTCCCCGACTCCCCCGTCGACTACCGCGTCGCCGACCTCCTGTCCCCGCCACCGGAGTGGCACCAGGCGTTCGACCTGGTCGTCGAGAGCCTCACCGTGCAGTCCCTCCCCATCCCCCTGCACCCACGGGCCATCACAGCCGTCACCGACCTCGTGGCCCCCGGCGGCACCCTCCTGGTGATCGCCGTGGCCCGCGACGAGACGGTCCCCGACGGCCCACCGTGGCCACTGACCGCGGCCGAGATCCAGGCCTTCGCCCAGAACGGCCTCCGCGCGGTGATGGTGGCCCGCGCGGAACACCGCTGGTGCGCGGAGTTCGTCCGCGGGTAGAACAGGCCGATGAACCGCAACAAGGTCACCGGCGACGTCCACGGCCCGGTGATCCAGGCCAAGACCATCGGCACGGTGGTGATCAACCCGCCCCCGCCGAGCCCGCGCCCCGCGCTGGACGGCCTGCCCCCGGTGTCCGGCCCCTTCGCCGGACGATTACCCGAACTCGCCGAACTCGCGGCGGGCACCGGCCTGACCGTGGTGTCCGGGCTCGGGGGCGTCGGGAAGACCGAACTCCTGCGCCGGTACGCGCACCAGGAGCGGGCCCGCTTCCCCGGCGGCTTCCTGGCGCTCGACCTGCACGGCTACGACGAGCAGCGCCGCGTGGAGCCCACGCAGGCGCTGCTGCACTGCCTGCGCAGGCTCGGCGTCGAGGACGAGGTCATCCCTCCCGAGGAGGACGAGCGCGCCGCGCTGTTCCGCAGCGAGATGGCGAATCGCGAGTCCACGCTGGTGCTGCTGGACAACGCGCACCGGTCCGCGCAGGTGGAGCCGCTGCTGGTGGACCGGCACCGGGTGGTCGTCTCCAGCAGGCACACGCTGGCCAGCCTGCCCGGCTCCCACCTCGCCCTCGGGATGCTCGACCCGGCCGAGGCGCTGGACCTGGTGGGGGACGCCGAACTCGCCGACCTGTGCGGTCGGCTGCCGCTCGCGCTGACCATCATGGCCGCGCTGCTGAGGTCCGAGCCGTCGACCGACTGGGCGGCGGAACTGCGCGAGGCCCGCCTCGCCGTCCTCGACGACGGCGACTCGAACGCCGTCACCGCCACCTTCGCCCTGTCCTACCGCTCCCTCACGCCCGACCAGCGGCGAATGTTCCGCCTGCTGGCCCTGCACCCCGGCGACGCGGTCTTCGCCGACAGCGCGGCCGCGCTCGCCGACCTGCCGCCGGTGCGGGCCCGGAGGCTGGTGCGGGACCTGCGCGCGGCGCACCTGCTGACCGAGGACCACCGGTTCCACGACCTCGTCCGCCTGTACGCGGAGCAGTGCCTCGACGAGGACCCCGAGCCGGAAGCGGTCGACCGCGTGGTCGCCTTCTACCGCCGGACCGCGGCGGAGCACGCCAAGGGGATCCAGATCAACCGCTGCGACCCCGACGCGGTCGCCTGGATGGACCGGCACCGGGCCGCCGTGCTGGAGGTGGCCACCACCGCCCGCGACCGGGGCCTCGGCCGGGAGGTCGTCGCCATCGCCGAGGCGATGTTCCGCTACTTCTCCCTGCGCAAGCACCTGGCCGACTGGTACGCCCTCCAGCGGATGGCCGTGGACTCGGCGGAGCCCGCTTCCCTCGCCATGGCGTACAACCGGCTCGCCACGATCCACCGGCAGGCCCGCCAGTTCCCGTCCGCCGTCGAGTTCGGCGAACGGTCGCTCGCCCTGTGCGAGAAGACCGGCAACCGGATCGGCGTCGGGGCCGCGCTGGTCGTGCTCGGCGCGACCTACCGGGAGATGGGCCTGCCGGACACGGCGCTGGCCTGCTGCGAGCGGTCGCTGGCCATCCGGCGGGTGGTCGAGGACGTGCGGGGCCTCGGCATCAGCCTGGCCAACGTGGGCGAGTGCCTGCTGATGCTCGACCGGGTCGACGAGGCGCTGGAGCACTTCGAGGAGGCCCTGGCGCACCAGCGACGCCACGACCAGGAGGGCGGGGTGGCGATCACGCTGCACGGCCTCGGCAAGGCGCACCGGGCGGCGGGTCGGCTCGACCTGGCCGTCGAGCACCTCACGGCCTCGCTGGACGTCCAGCGCGGGCGGGACGACCGGTTCGGCACCGCGATCACCCTGAAGAGCCTCGCGGACACCTACGTCGAACTCGGGCGCGCGGAGGAGGCGGACGAGGCCTACCGGGAGGCGTTGGCCGGGTACGAGGACCTCGGCGACGACCACCGCGCCCGAGAGGTGCGCGCCCTGCTGGACCGGTGAGTCCACGATCGACGTGCAACCGACAGAGTGTTCACTGATCATGGGAAGCGTGGACACTTCGACACTGCCCTCGGCGCACCCGCCATCCCAGGATTCCGGGATGGAAAGCGCACACCGACCACGCTGTTTCGCCAGCGTAACAGGGATGTGACCGATGGCCGTCGACCCGTCAGAGCCCACCTCAGCAAGCCAGGTCACAACGACCAAGCAGATCAGTCACCCGGATGGCCGAGTCGAGTTGCGCGACTTCTCCGCCATCTCGGAGAGCCGGTACTTCAACCCCGAACTGGCGCCGGTGCCGCTGGAGCAGCGGACCTGGACGACGTACAACTTCTTCGCGCTGTGGATGGGGATGGCGCACAACATCCCCAGCTACACGCTCGCGGCGTCGCTGATCGCGCTGGGCATGGACTGGGTCCAGGCGTTCATGACCATCACGCTCGGCAACCTGATCGTGCTGGTCCCGATGCTGCTCAACAGCCACGCGGGCACGAAGTACGGCATTCCCTTCCCGGTGTTCGCGCGAGCGTTCTACGGGGTGCGCGGGGCGAACCTGGTGGCGCTGCTGAGGGCGTTCATCGCGTGCGCGTGGTTCGGCATCCAGACGTGGGTCGGCGGGCTGGCGCTGCACGTGATCGTCGGCAAGCTGGTCGGCGGCTGGTGGCTGACCGCGCCGGTGGTGCTGGGACAGCACTGGACGCTGTGGCTGTGCTTCCTGGGGTTCTGGGTCGTGCAGATGCTGATCATCTGGCGCGGCATGGACGCCATCCGGCGGTTCGAGAACTGGACCGCGCCGCTGGTGTCGGTCGGGTTCCTGATCCTGCTGGCCTACGTCGCCGTGAAGGCGGGCGGGTTCGGGCCGATCCTGTCCGAGCCGTCGAAGCTCGGCTGGGGCTCGGGCTTCTGGAAGGTGTTCTTCCCGTCGCTGATGGGCATGATCGCGTTCTGGTCGACGCTGTCGCTGAACATGCCGGACTTCACCCGCTTCGGCGGCAGCCAGAAGAAGCAGGTGCTCGGCCAGGTCCTCGGCCTGCCGACGACGATGTCGTTCATCGCGATCGTGGCGATCCTGACGACGTCCGGCTCGATCGCCCTGTACGGCGAGGCGATCTGGGACCCGGCGACCCTGGCCAGCCGGTTCGACAACCCGCTCGTGGTCGTCGTGGCGCTGGTCGCGCTGGTGCTCGCCACGATCTCGGCGAACCTCGCCGCGAACGTCGTCAGCCCGTCCTACGACTTCTCCAACGCCTTCCCGAAGCGCATCACGTTCGCGGTCGGCGGCCTCATCACCGGCGTGATCGGCGTGGTGATCCAGCCGTGGCGGCTGATCTCCGACCCGAGCATCTACATCTTCGCGTGGCTGGGCTTCTACGGCGGCCTGCTGGCGTCGGTGGCGGGCGTGTTCATCGCCGGGTACTGGCTGCTCGGCAAGACCCGGATCGAGCTCGACGCCCTGTACATGGACGGCAAGGGCTCGTACTGGTTCGCCGGCGGCTGGAACTGGCGCGCGGTCGTGGCGACGCTGGTCGGCGCGGTGCTCGCGGTCGGCGGCGCCTACGGCGGCCCGTTCCCGGAAGGCGGGCTCATCCCGTTCCTCAAGCCGCTCTACGACTACAACTGGGTGGTCGGCCTGGTGGGCGGACTCGTCACCTACCTGGCACTGTCGCGGACAGCGACCGACCGCACCAACGAGGGAGTGATCAAGTGACGAACATCGTCCGAGCCGGTCTGATCCAGGCGAGGTGGACCGGCGACAAGGAGTCGATGATCGCGAACGCGGTCACGGCCATCGCGACCGCCGCCTCGCAGGGCGCGCAGGTGATCTGCCTCCAGGAGCTGTTCTACGGCCCGTACTTCTGCCAGGTGCAGGACGCGGACTACTACTCCTACACCGAGCAGATCCCCGACGGCCCCACCACGCGGCTGATGTGCGAGGTCGCCGCGCAGCACGGCGTCGTGCTCGTCGTGCCGATGTACGAGGAGGAGCAGCCGGGCGTCTACTACAACACCGCCGCGGTGATCGACGCGGACGGGACGTACCTCGGCAAGCACCGCAAGAACCACATCCCGCAGGTCAAGGGGTTCTGGGAGAAGTTCTACTTCAAGCCCGGCAACCTGGGCTACCCGGTGTTCGACACCGCGGTCGGCCGGATCGGCGTGTACATCTGCTACGAGCGCCACTTCCCCGAGGGCTGGCGCGCGCTGGGCCTGGCGGGCGCGAAGATCGTGTTCAACCCGTCGGCCACCAGCCGCGGCCTGTCGGAGTACCTGTGGCGGCTGGAGCAGCCCGCCGCGGCCGTGGCGAACGAGTACTTCGTCGGCACGATCAACCGCGTCGGCGTGGAACCGCTGGGCGACAACGACTTCTACGGCCAGACGTACTTCGCGGACCCGCGCGGCCAGCTGATCGGCGAGGCGGCGTCGGACACCGAGGAGGAGATCGTCGTCCGCGACCTGGACATGGACCTGCTGACCGAGGTCCGCGACCTGTGGGCGTTCTACCGCGACCGCAGGCCGGACACCTACGACTCGCTGGTGCAGCCGTGAGCACCCTGATCCGCGGCGGCACCGTCGTGAACGCGACCGGCGCGGTGGCCGCCGACGTCCTCGTGCAGGGCGAGAAGATCGCCGCGCTGGTGGCCCCCGGCTTCGAGGTCCAGGCGGACACGGTCATCGACGCCACGGGCAAGTACGTGATCCCCGGCGGCATCGACGGCCACACGCACATGGAGATGCCGTTCGGCGGCACGTCCAGCGTGGACACGTTCGAGACCGGCACGACCGCCGCCGCGTGGGGCGGGACGACGACGATCATCGACTTCGCCGTGCAGGCCAAGGGAACCTCACTGCTGTCCACCTTGGACAAGTGGCACAGCAAGGCCGACGGCAACTGCGCGGTCGACTACGGGTTCCACATGATCGTCTCCGACGTCAACGACACGTCGTTGAAGGAGATGGAGTCCTGCATCGACGCGGGCGTGAACACGTTCAAGATGTTCATGGCCTACCCCGGCGTCTTCTACGCCACGGACGGCGAGATCCTGCGGGCGATGCAGAAGGCCCGCGAGACCGGCGCCACGATCATGATGCACGCGGAGAACGGCATCGCGATCGACCAGCTCGTCGCGCAGGCGCTCGCGAACGGCAAGACCGACCCCGTCCAGCACGGCCTGACCAGGCCGCCGGAGCTGGAGGGCGAGGCCACGTCGCGGGCCATCGCGCTGGCGAAGGTGACCGGTTCGCCGCTCTACATCGTGCACCTGTCGGCGTCGCACGCGCTGGACGCCGTGACGAAGGCGCGGGACACGGGCCAGAACGTGTTCGCCGAGACCTGCCCGCAGTACCTGTTCCTCTCGCTGGAGGACCTGGCGAAGCCGGACTTCGAGGGCGCGAAGTACGTGGCCTCTCCCCCGCTGCGACCCAAGGAGCACCAGACCGAGCTGTGGCGCGGCCTGCGCACCAACGACCTGTCGCTGGTGTCGACCGACCACTGCCCGTTCTGCTTCAAGGACCAGAAGGAGCTGGGGCGCGGCGACTTCTCCAAGATCCCCAACGGGATGCCGGGCGTGGAGCACCGGATGGACCTGCTGCACCAGGGCGTCGTCCGCGGCGAGCTGTCCCTCGAACGCTGGGTCGAGATCAGCTCCACGACGCCCGCCCGCATGTTCGGCCTGTACCCGCGCAAGGGCGTCATCGCGCCCGGCGCGGACGCGGACATAGTGGTGTACGACCCGACCGCCGAGCAGACGTTGTCGGCGGCCACACACCACATGAACGTGGACTACTCGGCGTACGAGGGCATGGAGCTGACCGGCAAGGTCGACACGGTGCTGTCGCGCGGCAAGGTCGTGGTCGACGGCGACGGCTTCCACGGCGGCGCGGGCCACGGCAGGTTCCTCGGCCGCGACCTCAACCAGTACCTCGTCTAGGAAGGGCGCACAGTGGACTTCGGCGTAGTGCTCCAGACCGACCCGCCCGCCAGCGCCGTGGTGGCGGGCATGAAGTCGGCCGAGGACAACGGTTTCGCGTACGGCTGGACGTTCGACTCGGCCGTGCTCTGGCAGGAGCCGTTCGTCATCTACTCGCAGATCCTGGCGAACACGACGAACCTCGTCGTCGGCCCCATGGTGACCAACCCGAGCACCAGGGACTGGTCGGTGACGGCGTCGCTGTTCGCCACGCTGAACGACATGTTCGGCAACCGCACGGTCTGCGGCATCGGCCGCGGCGACTCCGCGAGGCGCGTCATCGGCCAACCCCCGGCGTCGCTGGCGACGCTGGGCAAGGCGATGACGGTCATCAAGGAACTGGCCGAGGGCCGCGAGGTGGAGCACCACGGCACCCCGGTCCGCATCCCGTGGGTGCGCGACGGCAAGCTCGAGATCTGGATGGCCGCCTACGGCCCGAAAGCGCTGAAGATGGTCGGCGAACAGGCGGACGGCTTCATCCTGCAAACAGCGGACCCCGACATCGCCCGCTGGACCATCGGCTCGGTCCGCGACGCCGCGACAGCAGCGGGCCGCGACCCGAACGCCATCACCATGTGCGTGGCGGCCCCCGCCTACGTAGGCACGGACCTGGCCCACCAACGCGACCAGCTCCGCTGGTTCGGCGGCATGGTCGGCAACCACGTGGCCGACCTGGTGGCCCGCTACGGCGACTCGGGCGTCGTCCCCAAGGCCTTGACCGACTACATCAAGGGCCGCGAGGGCTACGACTACTCCCACCACGGCAAGGCAGGCAACAGGTCGACCGACTTCGTCCCGGACGAGATCGTCGACCGCTTCTGCCTCACCGGCCCGGCACAGGCACACGTGGACCGGTTGCAGGAGCTGAAGGAGATCGGCGTGGACAACTTCGCCCTCTACCTCATGCACGACGACAAGGACAAAACCCTGGCCGCCTACGGCAACGAGATCATCACCCACGTCTAGCCCAGCCTGAATCTCGGATCGGATCGAACCTACGCAACCCGAGTCCCACACTCGAAACGGACGCACGCAACCCTGGCAACCACCCAGACCCCCGTCCCCACCCCGATCCGAAGCGCCCTCATGGACCAACCGC